>DAOSLL010000189.1:0-6860 GCA_035368905.1 Rhodoferax sp. | reverse complement strand
TGTGACCCATATGCTGGCCAACGCGGTGGCGGCAGATGTGGGTCCGGACACGCTCAAGGACGGCGAGCAACTGCTGATCGTGCCCCGACTGGCACGCCACGGCTTTGAAATTGTTGACAAACGCTCGAACAAAGAGGTCTATCTGGACGGCTCCTGGGCCGAGTTGTTTCAGCAACAGATCACCGCCTGGCAGCAAAAAACCCCAACCCAGGAAGAGGTCGAGGACACGCTGGAGCAATACGCCGAGCTGGCGCAAAACCCGGTGGTGATGCATTAGTTGGCATAAAATAGGGCACTAGCCCTTATGGATAGTGCCTTGGTAGCTATAATTTATGTAGCTAACCAGCCAACCTTTCTGGTCTGGCGGCAACTGCGACAATACCGCCCCTATGAATCCTGTTTACACCTTGACCCTGTCCTGCCCTGACCGTCTCGGGCTGGTCCACGCGGTTTCCGGCTTTTTGCTCGAACGCAGTGGCAATATCGAAGAAGCCGCCCAATACAACGACTCCGGCACCGGCCTGTTTTTCATGCGGGTGCAGTTTGCCTGCGCCAAACTCAGTTTTGACGAACTCAAAGCCCAATTGGCCAGTTTTGCCCAGCCGTTCCAGATGAAATGGCAATTACACGCCCAGGCGCAGCCAATGCGCACCGTCATCCTGGTCAGCAAGGAAGGCCATTGTTTGAACGACCTGCTGTTTCGCTGGAGAAGCGGCCTGCTCAATCTGGACATTGGTGCCATCATTTCCAACCACCGCGATTTTTACCAGCTTGCCGCCAGCTACAACGTGCCGTTTCACCACCTGCCCGTGACCGCCGCCACCAAGGCGCAGGTCGAAGCCAGGCAGTTGGAGATCATTCAGGCCGAGCAGGCCGAACTGGTGGTGCTGGCGCGCTATATGCAAATCTTGACCAGCGCCCTGTGCCAGGAACTCAGCGGCCGCGCCATCAACATCCACCACTCGTTCTTGCCCAGCTTCAAGGGTGCCAAGCCTTACTACCAGGCACATGACCGGGGTGTCAAGCTGATTGGTGCCACCGCCCACTATGTCACAGAAAACCTGGACGAAGGCCCGATCATCGAGCAGGATGTGGCCCGGGTTGACCACAGCAAAACGGTAGAAGACTTAACCGCGCTAGGCCGCGACACCGAAAGCCAGGTGCTGGCCCGTGCGGTCAAGTGGCACAGCGAACACCGGGTGCTGATCAACGGGCACAAGACGGTGATTTTCAAGTAGCCGCTCACGCCAATCAGGTCGTCCTGGATTGCTCAGTTGACCGCGCCCGAGTGGGCCGCTGGCGGCGCGTCTGGCTACGCCGAAAGCTGCGGCTCCAAACATGCCTGCGCACGCACCCGTGGCGAAACTCGCAAAATGAAACGATTCCGTCATTCCCGCGCAGACGGGAATGACGGGTTTTGCCGCGACTTATTGAGGAGCTACCATCTTTCGCCTTCGATCACGACACGTTCCGAGTGCCAGTTCTTCCAGCCACTGCCAACATCAAGAATCATCGCTGGGGACTCTCCGCTGTATTGTTTACCTCTGCAGGCCAGGCAGCCGCAGATACCGCTGGCTAAACAAGCGTCTTGCAACGACGCTGTGCGCCCGAATCCGCCGGTGCAAATAGGGGAAGTCATTTCTGACCACATCCTCATGCCGGACTGCGGCAATGCTCACTGTGAACAGCACACCCCCAGAGTAAATCTGTGGCCAGCCTATTGGCCTTGTCGGGTGTGACATTTTGTTTCACAGTCGTGGCTTGACGGCCTGCCGATGGCTGCGGCTACAACCGTAACTGCCGGTTCAGGCGGCGTGGCAGCAGGTGTCAGGGGCGGCAGCAGCGCCACCACAGGCATACACAGCAGCTACGCGGGCAGCAGCCGATGCGGCATGAGTCAGCGCCCTGGCAATTCCTGGAGCGCGCTCAGATGCAGGTGAAGCTTGGTTCAGATGAGTCGTGGTCGTCGGACAAGAAAACAAAAGACTGCAAAGAGGCTGACCATCCACCCAATGCAAGCAGGCCCGGCGTGTCAGGACCAGGTCGCATTCCAATTTCAAGCCAGGCGACAGTCCCACTACCTCGATGGTCATGTCCCGGCTGGCGACAACGGTGTTTTAGCCGACATGATGCCGGGGGTGTTGCCAGACAAAGCTGGCAATCCGGGTTCATGCCGCCACGACCGGAAATGGCCGCATGCGTCATGCTTGCTGGTGAAGTCAAATCGCCAGGGCATGCGAATGCGACAATTCAGCAATGAATACTTCTGCCACATCGCCCTACGCTCCCCTGAAGAATGACACTTTTCTGCGCGCCTGCCTGCGCCAGGCGACCGACTACACGCCGGTCTGGATGATGCGCCAGGCCGGGCGCTATTTGCCAGAGTACCGTGCCACCCGTGCCCGGGCTGGCAGCTTCATGGGGCTGGCCACCAATACCGACTACGCCACCGAAGTCACTCTGCAGCCGCTGGAGCGTTTTCCGATTGACGCGGCCATTTTGTTCAGCGACATCCTGACGGTGCCCGACGCCATGGGACTGGGCTTGAGCTTTGCGCTCGGCGAAGGCCCCCGGTTTGCCAACCCGGTGCGCGATGAGGCGGCGGTTGCCATGCTGCAAGTGCCCGACATGGACAAGCTGCGCTATGTGTTTGACGCGGTCACTTCGATTCGCAAGGCGCTCAATGGCCGGGTGCCGCTGATCGGTTTTTCTGGCAGCCCGTGGACACTGGCCTGTTATATGGTGGAAGGTGCCGGTTCAGACGACTACCGGCTGGTCAAAACCATGCTCTACAGTCGGCCAGACCTGATGCACCGGATGCTGCAGATCAACGCCGACGCGGTGGCGTTGTACCTGAATGCACAAATTGAGGCCGGTGCCCAGGCAGTGATGATTTTTGACAGTTGGGGCGGCGTGCTGGCCGACGGTGCCTTTCAGGATTTCAGCCTGGCCTATACCCGCCAGGTGTTGTCAAAACTGCACAAACAGTACAACGGCGCGCGCGTTCCCAGCATTGTGTTCACCAAGGGTGGCGGGATCTGGCTACGTGAAATGGCCGAGCTTGACTGCAATGTGCTGGGGCTGGACTGGACCGTGAACCTGGCCAAGGCCCGCGCACTGGTGGGCGGCAGCAAGGCGCTGCAGGGCAACCTGGACCCGAATGTGCTGTTTGCCAAACCGGCGCAAATCGAGACCGAGGTGCGCAAGGTGCTGACGGCATTTGGCACCCCCCACACCGGTTTTGGCGACGGCCCGACGCATATTTTTAACTTGGGCCATGGCATCAGTCAGCATACCCCGCCAGCGCATGTGGAGGCGCTGGTGCAAGCGGTGCACCGCCACTCGCGCGAAATGCGTTGAGCCAGAACTGGCTGCGCTAGCACTTTTTTTCCCATTCCGGCGTGCCTGATGACGAAAAAGTAATTACTTATGCACAAAAATAGGGATTTTCCGGGGTCAACTATGAAAACAGTAGTGCCCCCTGCTAGCAAACGCATAGCGAGTGTAACTCGTTGATTTAAAATGGTTTATTGTTTTTGCATGTTTTTTAGGCAAACCGTCGGAAGCCTTGATTTGCAAGGCTTGGGCGGCTCAGCCGACGATCTATGCACAAAGTTATCCACAGACAACTTGGATGACTTGTAAAGCTACAAAGAATCAACCACTTAGGGCGATATTGCGCAAGTTCACTTGAACAACCCAGCCGAACCAGAGCAATCCACGCCGCAGCAGGTGTCGGTGCTGCTGCACACCCCGGCGTACAGCCAATTGGCCGGGGCGCTGACCTACCTGTGCGACAAGGCCCTGCCGCCGGGCACATTGGTGCGGGTGCCGCTGGGGCAGCGCGAACTGCTCGGCGTGGTGTGGGATGTCGCGCCCGGCCAGCCAGAGTCTGGCGCTGCGCCCATGCCTGACCCGGCCAAACTGCGCCCGATAGCTGCCGCGCTGCTGGCCCTGCCAGCGCTCTCGGCAAGCTGGCGTGCGCTGATCGGGTTTGCGGCAAGCTACTATCAGCGCTCGCCGGGTGAAGTGGCGCTGGCGGCCTTGCCGGCGCAACTGCGTGACCTGAGCACCCTGCAACTGGCGCGCCGGTTGAGCCGCCCAGGGGCCAAAAAGGCTGGAGTCAAGCCAGAAAACCCGGCTGGCCCGGACCACTCAAGACCCCTGGCTGAGCATGCCGGGCAAATGGGCGGGCTGCCAGGCGACCCGCAAGACGCTATTGAATCAGTAGCCCTCAGCGCAGAGCAGACAAGGGCTATCGAGCAATTTCATGCTAGTCCTGGGCCGTTTTTGCTGTTTGGTGCCACCGGCAGCGGCAAGACCGAGGTGTTCATGCGCTGCACGGCTGACCTGCTGGCCGGTGCCGCCGACGCTCAAGCGCTGGTGATGGTGCCCGAAATCAACCTGACGCCGCAGCTTGAGCAGCGCTTCAAGGCGCGCTTTTGCCCGCTTTACGGTGATGACGCGGTGGTGTCCTTGCACAGCGGCATGACCCCGGCGCAGCGCCTGAAAAGCTGGCTGGCGGCGCACAGCGGCGCGGCGCGGATTGTGCTGGGCACCCGCATGGCGGTGTTTGCCTCGATGCCGGGTTTGCGCCTGATCATCGTTGACGAAGAACACGACCCAAGCTACAAAAGCCACGAGGGCGCGCGTTATTCGGCGCGCGATCTGGCCATTTACCGCGCCCGCCTTGATGCCGCCAAGGTGATGCTGGGCTCGGCCACGCCGTCGCTGGAGAGCTGGCACCATAGCCGCCCTGCCAGCGAAGGCGGGCGCTACCTGCGCATCGACATGCCAAGCCGGGTTGGTGCCAACGCGCTGCTGCCGCTGGTGCGCCGGGTTGACATGAACCACCAGCCCAAGGCTTGCGCGATTTCGCCACCGCTGCTCGATGCGATGGCGCAACGCATTGGCCGGGGTGAGCAAAGCATGGTGTTTTTGAACCGGCGTGGTTATGCGCCAGTGTTGAGCTGCGGCGACTGCGACTGGAAAAGCACCTGCCCGAACTGCAGCGCCTACCGGGTGTTTCACAAGATCGACCGCAGCTTGCGCTGCCACCACTGCGGCTACACCGAGCCGGTGCCGCGTGCCTGCCCGGACTGCGGCAACCCTGACATCGCACCGATGGGCCGTGGCACCGAACGGCTCGAAGAACACCTCGGCCACCTGCTGTGCAGCGTCAGCCGTCCGGACGGCCAGGCCGTGCGGATTGTTCGCATTGATGCCGACAGCACCCGGCTCAAGGGCGCGCTGCAATCGCAACTGGCGCAGGTGCATTCAGGCGAGGTTGATGTGCTGGTTGGCACGCAGATGATCGCCAAGGGGCACGACTTTCGCCGCATCACGCTGGTGGCCGCCATCAACCCGGACGGGGCCTTGTTTTCCAGCGACTTTCGCGCCCCCGAGCGGCTTTTTAGCCTGTTGATGCAGGCCGCAGGGCGGGCCGGGCGCGATGCCAGCAACACCAGCCGCAGCGAAATGTGGCTGCAGACCTTTCACCCGACGCACCCGCTGTTTGAGGCACTCAAGCGCCACGACTACCCGGCGTTTGCGCAGTCGCAACTGCTTGAGCGCCAGCAGGCCGGCATGCCACCGTTCAGCTTTCAGGCGCTGGTGCGCGCAGAGGCCCGCACGCAAGAGGCCGCCCAGGGGTTTTTGAACGCTGCCAGCGCAGCAGCCAGCGAGCTGGCAGCGGTCGCACACCTGCTGGCGCACATCACGCTGTACCCGGCGGTGCCGATGAGCATTCAGCGCGTTGCCAACGTGGAGCGCGCCCAGATGCTGATCGAGAGCCCGTCACGCACCGCCTTGCAGCGATTTCTGACAGCCTGGCAGGCCACGCTGCACGCCACCCGGGGCCGACCGGAAAACAAGGGCCTGCTGCGCTGGGCGATTGATGTGGACCCGCTGCTGATCTAGTCACTGACAAGTCAAGTTTTTGCGATTTCCGGGAAGAATTCAGATAAGTCATGGCGACATTCGTCGCGAGGGCGCAACTCCCACATCTTCAGAATGTGTCAGATGTTCTGTGGGAGTCGCGCCCTCGCGACGAATACTGTTCGATTCCAGCTTGTCCGGCTTACGGCAGCAGCAGGGCGACCGATAGCGAGAAGGTGACAAAAGCTGCGGCGGTGGACACCAGAATGATGCGCGCCACCCGGCCATTGTTGGCACCATAGCGCTCGGCCAGCAGCGACACATTGCTGGCGCTGGGCAGGGCCGCCACCAGCACCAGCACCGTCAGGGCAAAGCGGCTCAGGGGCAAGCCCAGGCGAATCAGGCTGGCGCCAAGCAGCAGCACCAGCAGCGGGTGCATAAACAGCTTCTGCAGCACCAGCGGCAGATAGTCGCGCAGCAGCGGTGCCACGGTATGGCCGGCTGCGGCCAGCATTTGCGAACGCGCCAATACCGCACCAATGGTGAACAGCGCCACCGGTGATGCCGCATCGGCCAGCAGCCCGACCACCTGGGCGACCGGTTGGGGCAGCTCAAACCCCAGCACTGACACCAGCGCGCCGAGCAAGATCGACCAGGGCATCGGGTTGGCCAGCACCCCTTGCAGGGCATTCCTGAAGGCACGGGCAGCACCATGCTGATCCGCCCCGTCCAGGCGGGACAGCCCAATGCACAGCGAACTGATGACGATCATGTCGATCGCGATGGTCAGGATGGTCGGCCCGGCTGCCGTTGTGCCCAGCAGCGCAACCAGCAGTGGCACGCCCATGAAACCCGAGTTGGGAAAGGCCGCCACCAGCGCGCCAAAAGCCGCATCGTTCCAGCCCATGCGGCTGTTCAGGCTGCTGGCCACGCTGTAGCCGACCATCACCAGGCCGCATACCAGCCAGGTTAACGCCACCGAG
>DAOSLL010000188.1:0-6904 GCA_035368905.1 Rhodoferax sp. | reverse complement strand
TCGCCAAACATTTTCAAACCGGCTGAAATTCAGCATGTTCAAACTGGCGGCCACAAAGGAAGACCAGATCGTCGGTAAGACCGACTACGATTTTGTTGATCCGGCGCAGGCAGACTTTTTCCGGGCAAATGACCGAATGGCCGCATCGGCTGGACAACCCACCTGCAACGAAGAATGGCTGACCATGGCCGTTGGTGGTCATTCTGGCTTGTATGAGACCACCAAGATGCCGCTGGTCGAGGCCACCGGTCGGGTCATCGGTGTGCTGGGCGTTTCGCACGAAATCACTCAGCAACGAGCCACGCAACATGAGCTTGAAGAACGCATCAAGGAACAGCGTTGCCTGTACGACATTTTTACCCTGACCCAAGACGACCACGGCGATTTCGACACGCAACTGCAGGCTGTGGTCGAGCGGCTACCGGCCGGCTGGCAATTCCCCGAACAGGTCGCGGCCCGCATCACGCTGCCGCATCGGCACATTGCCGGTGCCAACTACCAGGCAGGTCACCCGAGTCAGCGCGCGCCCCTGCCGATTGATGGTGTTGAAGTAGGTTCCATTGAAATCGCCTACCGCGATGAACCCCGGACTGGCCACCATCTGGTCTTTTTGTCACAAGAGCAGACGCTGCTGGAGACCATCGCCGCGCGTATCGCTGGCCGAATGAATGAACGCCAGGTGCGCCAGACCTTGCGCGAGCGCGAGGCAATTTTTGCGGCAATGACCCGCCGCGCCGCCGATTCAATGGGCTTGGTGGATTTCGACACCGGCAGATTTGTCGAATTCAACGATGCTGCAGCGGCCAGGCTGGGTTACTCGCGTGAAGAGTTCGCGGCATTGGGTGTGGCCAGCATCGAGGCCGACCAGAACCCAGCCCAGGTGCAGCAAAGCTTCGCACGGATTGCCACCAGCGGATCTGCCGTGTTCGAGTCAAGGCATCGCCACAAAGATGGCAGCCTGCGTGATGTGCGCGTCAGCGTCAGCAGGATCGAGGTGGCTGGGCGCGAGTACCTGGCCAGCACCTGGTCTGACATCACCGAAGAAAAGCGCATCCGTGAAGAGATTGCCGTCAGACAGGCGCTTTACCACTCGGTCGTCACCTCAATGAACGAGGGCATCATCGTGCTCGATGGTGGGGGAATCATTCGCGCCTGTAACCCGGCAGCAGAGCGTATTTTGGGCGTTGCCGAGCTTGATTTGCTGGGACGCAGTGGTGTCGATGCCAGTTGGCGCGCGGTACGCGAGGACGGCAGCAGCTTCCCCGCCGAGGAACTGCCGACCAGCCGCGCGCTTCAAAGTGGCCAGGCACAACGCGATGTGGTCCTGGGTCTGCCCGGCGACAACGGCCAGATGGTCTGGATTTCGATCAATGCCCAGGTGTTGCCTGGCGGTAGCGGGCAAGGTCCCGCTGGCGTGGTGACCTCATTTACCGACATGACAGGTCGCAAGCTGGCCGAGGAACAGTTGAAAAACAGCGAACGTGACCTGCGTGAAGCGCAGGCGGTGGCCCGCGTCGGCAGTTGGAGCCTGACGGTTCAGACTGGCGAACTGCAGGGGTCTGACGAGGCCTACCGCATATTTGGCCTGAGCCGCCATGAACCCATCAGCTTGAGAAAGTTCGTTGCTAGCGTTCATCCCAACGATCTGGATTGGATGCGCCGCGAGTGGCTGACAGCGCAGCAGGGCGGTGACTTCGATGTTGAGCACCGGATTGTCATCGGCGCTTCGGCCCAACTGCCCGAGGCCGACATCCGCTGGGTCCGCGAACGTGCCGAGATTCGACGTGATGCCAGCGGTGCACCGGTGTTTGCGCTTGGCACGGTGCAAGATATCACCGAACGCAAACAGATGGAACTCGAGTTGATTTTGCACCGTGACAAACTGGAGCACCTGGTTGCCGAGCGAACCACCGAGCTGCAGGCGGCCAACCACCGCCTGAGCATGAGCGACCGGCGTCTGACGGCCATGTTTGAGATGAGCCAGCGGGTTCATGAACTTGACGAGCGGCAATTGCTGCAACTTGGTGTCGAAGAAGCGGTCCGGCACACCGACAGCGCCATCGGCTACCTGCATTTGGTCAACGAAGACCAGCAGACCATTGAGCTCTACACCTGGTCGCAAGGCACCTTGAAATACTGCTCGGTGGCCTTTGACAAGCATTACCCGGTGGCGGCGGCTGGCATCTGGGCCGATACGGTGCGCACCCGCAGCCTGGTGATTCATAACGATTACCAGGCCATGCCAGGGAAAAAGGGCTACCCGGAAGGCCATGCCCACGTGGTCCGTCACCTGGGGGTGCCGGTGATCGAGCAGGGCAAGGTTCGTTTATTGCTGGGTGTTGGCAACAAGATAACGGACTACGATGCGTCTGATGCCGACGAACTGCAATTGATTGGCAACGACCTTTGGTCCATTGTGATGCGTCGTCGCGCCGAGGTGGCACTGTCAGAAGCCAAGGACGCTGCCGAGACAGCCAACCGTGCCAAGAGCAGCTTTCTGGCCAACATGAGCCACGAAATCCGCACCCCGATGAATGCCATCATCGGTCTGTCGCATCTGCTGTCGCGCAGCGATCTGACACCCAAACAACGTGAGCAGATCACCAAACTGGGCGGCTCGGCGCAGCACTTGCTGGGCATCATCAACGACATTCTCGATTTTTCAAAAATCGAGGCGGGTCGCATGACGGTTGAAAACGCCGAGTTCGAACTGGATCAGGTGCTGCGTAACGTAGAAGGCCAACTGGCTGATCGCGCCGAAGCCAAAGGGCTGGAGCTGGTGACCGACATTGATCCGAACATACCCGCCATGCTGATTGGTGATGCCTTGCGGATTGGCCAGATTTTGCTGAATTTTGGCAGCAATGCCATCAAGTTCACGGAACATGGCCACCTGTTGCTGCGGGTGCGCACCGAGGCGCCCAACGGCGGCGTGGCGCGGGTGCGCTTTGAATTGCGCGATACCGGCATTGGCATCAGCACTGAGCAGCAGACCCGGCTGTTTGCCGCGTTTGAGCAGGCCGATGCATCAACCACGCGTCGATTCGGCGGCACCGGTCTGGGTCTGGTGATCTCGCGACAACTGGCACGCCTGATGGGTGGCGAAGTTGGCGTGGAAAGTGCCCCCGGCAAAGGTAGTACCTTCTGGCTGACACTGCCACTGGTGTTAAGCAAGACCGTCACAGCAGGCAAGGCACGCCTGGTTCAGACAGCGCTGCAGGGGCGGCGGGCGCTGGTGGTTGATGACCTGGATGAAGCGCGCAACCTGCTCGTCAGCCTGTTGCAAAGCCTGGGCGTGCAGGCGCAAAGTGTGGCATCGGGCCAGGCGGCGATCGAGGCGGTCACACAAGCCGACTCATCGCAGGCACCTTACGATGTGTTGTTGATTGACTGGCAAATGCCTGAACTCGATGGCATCGAAACCGCTGCCAAAGTCGACCAGCTCGGTCTGCAGAAACCACCGACAAAAATCCTGGTGACCGCCTTTGGGCACGGCCTGCCGTCCGATGTGGTGCGGCCTGGAGGCTTTGACGGCCTGCTGCCCAAACCGGTTCATGCCTCGGGGCTGTTTGATCTGCTGGCGGGCACGCTATGCAACACCGGGGCGAAACCGGCCGCTGCGGTACGTCATGATGATGGCAGAGCGCTGCCCAAGCGCCGCCAGGTTCGCATTCTGCTGGTCGAGGACAACCGCCTGAATCAGGAAGTGACCTTGGACCTGCTGGCTGAAGTAGGCCTCAATGCAGATATTGCCGAAAACGGCGAAATTGCCGTCGCACTGGCGCGGCAAATCAACTACGACCTGATTTTGATGGACGTGCAGATGCCGGTGATGGATGGCATGGAAGCCACACGCCGCATTCGCCTCCTGCCCCAACATGCCAGTACGGCGATTCTGGCCATGACTGCCAACGCCTTTGATGAGGACCGGCAAGCGTGCCTGGCCGCTGGCATGAACGATCACGTGGCCAAACCAGTCGATCCGGAAAGACTTTTTGCGGCGCTGGAAAAATGGCTGCCACAGAGCGCCAAAGCTGCGCCTCGCGCAGCGCCCCAGATGCCGCTGCCCAATCAATCGGTGGAGCTGTTGCGTCGCTTGCCGGGGTTGAATGTGGAAGCCGGTCTGCAGGTGCTGCGCGGCCGCACGGACCGCTACCTGCAGTTGTTGCAGATGTTTGTCCGCAACCACAGCAGCAACGTGAAAGCCTTGGGCGACTGGCTGGCCCATGGCGACCGGGATGCCGCGCGCGGCGAAGCGCACGCCATCAAGGGGATCGCTGGCACGCTCGGAGCCTACCTGTTGCAGCAGTGCGCGACCGACCTTGAACTGGCCATTCGCGACCATGCGGCACCAGAGCCAACGGCGCAACTCATTTGTCGGCTTGATCAGGCGCTGGCTGATCTGGCTCAGGCGGTAGCGGTCGCAGAAGCCGCCGCTGCACCAAACGCCAACTCAAGTGCCCTGGACGGGAGCACGCCAACGCTCGCCAACCTTGCGCAACTGGACGCGCAATTGGCCAATGATGAATTGGCCGCCGCTGAAACGTTCCGGCAAGTGCGAAGCCAGATCTTGAACTTGATCGGTGCCAGATTGACTGCGCAGATGGACCGACACATCGCAATGTTCGATTTTCAGGAAGCACTGGCCATTTTGCGCAAGGCGCTGTCGGACCTGAACCGGCCGGGTTGAGGCCGCATCAAGTCCCGAGCCGTCGGCATATTTCCAAAAAAGGTCTGCCTTTGTCACTTGTGTCATCAGAGCTTTTTACGACCCACCAGCGCCCCAGGAGCTGACTTGTCGGACTCCCAGAAGCAGCACTGCGGCTTTGACTCGGTGCAGATCGACGCGCTTGGCAATGTGCTGGGGCGGCATGAAAGCAGCGCCGATGAGAGCCTTCAGTCAAGTCGAGATTACTATTTAAATGATAGCTTGTTGCACAGTATTGACAAGGGCTGCAGCCCTAGACGACTGATAAAACCAAATACCTTGCTGACCGGCAGCAAAGCGCCGGACCGTGTGGCAGCGCCGCCGTTGGTGCGGTGCTGGGCAACATCGACCGTCTCAAGCGCGAGGCGTTGTCGCTGTGGCGCGGCCGGTCAAACGTGGACAACCCGCCATGACAGGCGGGTGAAGCGCTGCAGACAGCACCGGTGTAGCAGAATCGGGGTTGGAACCCAATTCGACCGCCTGGCGTTTGCTGCGTCGCCCGCGCGTCATCGAATTGGGCTCAGACCCCAATTCTGCGGGCCATCGCCGTCAAGTGCCTGGTCCGGTGCCCGCTTAACCAACCCACAATCAAACCGATGACACCCTACGCCCAACTCGACGCCTGGATCGATGCCCACTTTGACGAACAAGTGGCGTTTTTGCAGCAACTCATCCGCGTGCCCACCGACACGCCACCGGGCAACAATGCGCCGCACGCCGAGCGCGCAGCGGATCTGCTGGCCGACATGGGGCTGCCGGCAGAAAAACACCCGGTCCCCGCCGCTGAAGTGCAGGCCGCCGGCCTGCAAAGCATCACCAACCTGATCGTGCGCCGCCACTATGGACCCGGCGGGAAAACCATTGCACTGAACGCCCATGGCGATGTGGTGCCGCCTGGCGAAGGCTGGACCCACGACCCCTATGGTGGCGAGATCGAGGACGGCAAGATTTATGGCCGTGCCAGCGCCGTCAGCAAATGCGACTTTTCAACTTATTCGTTTGCCATTCGTGCGCTGGAGGCAGTTGCAAAACCCCGGCAAGGGCAGATTGACCTGCTGCTGACCTATGACGAGGAGTTTGGCGGCGAGGTTGGCCCTGGCTGGTTGCTCAAACACAAGCTCACCCAGCCTGACCTGATGATTGCGGCGGGTTTCAGCTACCAGGTCATCACCGCCCACAACGGCTGCCTGCAACTCGAAGTGACGGTGCACGGCCAGATGGCGCACGCCGCCATTCCCGAATCCGGCGTTGATGCCCTGCAGGCGGCAGTGAAAATTCTCAACGCGTTGTATGCGCAAAACACGCTCTACCAGTCCATCACCTCAGAGGTGGAGGGCATCAACCACCCCTACCTGAACGTCGGGCTGATCGAAGGCGGCACCAACACCAATGTGATTCCGGGGCGGGTCAGCTTCAAGCTCGACCGACGCATGATTCCGGAAGAGAACGCGGCGCAAGTCGAAGCCACGTTGCGCGAGCTGATTGCCGCCACTGCCGCTGGCCAGCCCGGCATCCGCATTGATGTGCGGCGCATCTTGCTGGCCCACAGCATGAAACCCTTGGCTGGCAACCAGCCGCTGGTTGATGCCATCCAGAAACATGGCCAAGCCGTGTTTGGCGAACCCATTGCCGCCCTTGGCACGCCGCTGTACACCGATGTGCGACTGTTTTGCGAGGCTGGCATTCCCGGCGTGATTTACGGTGCCGGACCCCGAACCGTGCTCGAATCGCATGCCAAACGCGCCGATGAACGGCTCGACCTGGCCGATTTGCGCCGCGCCACCCAGGTGATGGCACGCAGTTTGCATGATCTTTTGCACCGAGCTTGACCCAAGTCCAAAGATAGGCAGGCGCGCAGGAGTACAGTAGCGCCCTTCAATTCAACCCTGGAGAAGATTTGAGTAACCCACTTTCCCCCTCTGAGCAGGCCCTGCGCGACGCAACGGCCGAGTACCACCGCACCCCCACCCGTGGCAAGATTTCTGTTACTGCCACCAAGCCGCTGAACAACCAGCGTGACCTGTCGCTGGCCTATTCACCAGGTGTTGCCTACCCCTGCCTGGAGATTCAGGCCAATCCGGCAATGGCGCACGAATACACCAGCCGGGGCAACCTGGTCGGTGTCATCACCAACGGTACCGCCGTGCTGGGGCTGGGCGACATCGGCCCGCTGGCCGGTAAGCCGGTGATGGAGGG
>DAOSLL010000187.1:0-6932 GCA_035368905.1 Rhodoferax sp. | reverse complement strand
ACGCTGCCATCAAGGCCAAGTTGGCCCAGGACCCCACCTGGTATAGCCGCCGCCTGAAAAACATCATCGGTGTGACCGAAGAGACCACCACCGGTGTGCACCGCCTCAACGAAATGTCGGCAAAGGGCGAGCTGATGCTGCGCGCCATCAATGTCAATGACTCGGTCACCAAAAGCAAGTTCGACAACCTGTATGGTTGCCGTGAATCGCTGGTTGATGCCATCAAGCGCGCCACCGATGTGATGATCGCCGGCAAAGTCGCCTGCGTGGTCGGTTACGGTGATGTCGGCAAGGGTTCGGCGCAGGCCCTGCGCGCCCTGTCGGCGCAGGTCTGGGTGGTCGAGATTGACCCGATCAACGCACTGCAAGCCGCGATGGAAGGCTACAAGGTGGTGACGGTGGAATACGCTGCCGACAAATGCGATATTTTTGTCACCTGCACCGGCAACAAGAACGTCATCACCTACAAACACATGGAGGCCATGAAAGATCAGGCCATCGTTTGCAACATCGGCCATTTCGACAATGAAATTGATGTCGCCTCGCTGGAAAAGTGCAAGTGGGAAGAGATCAAACCGCAAGTTGACCATGTCATTTTCCCGGCCAAGGGCAAAAAGCCGGCCAAGCGCATCATCCTGCTGGCCAAGGGCCGTCTGGTGAACCTCGGTTGCGGTACCGGTCACCCCAGTTTTGTCATGAGTTCGAGCTTTGCCAACCAGACCATCGCCCAGATCGAGTTGTTCACCAAGCCCAAGTCCTACAAGTCGGGCCAGGTGTATGTGTTGCCCAAACTGCTTGATGAAAAAGTGGCCCGCTTGCATCTGAAAAAAGTCGGTGCCATGCTCAGTGAACTCACTGACGAGCAGGCTGCCTACATTGGCGTTGACAAGGCCGGTCCGTACAAGGCCGACACTTACCGCTACTGAGCCAGGGTGCGAATTGACATGTTGCTGGTGCAACGCCAGCTTGCCAGCACCCGTTCGCAAGCGCAGCGCCTGATTGCCGGTGGCGTGCTGTGGCGGCAAGGCGATGCCTGGCGAAAAATTGCCAAGAACGGTGATGATGTACCGGACGATGCGCAGATTCGGCTACTTGACGATTCCGAGGCGCGCTATGTATCGCGCGGCGGTTTGAAGCTTGAGGCCGCCTTGCAACATACCGGCTTGTCGGTGGCTGGCCTGCAATGCCTGGATGTCGGCCAGTCCACTGGCGGTTTTACCGACTGCCTGCTGCAGCAAGGCGCGACTTTGGTGGTCGGGGTCGATGTGGGCAGCGCCCAATTGCACCCCAGCCTGCGTGCTGATCCGCGCGTCTTGTGCGTCGAAGGCCTCAACGCACGCACTCTGGATGCTTCAAAGTTAGTAGCTGCTTACGCAGACAGCATAAGCGCTAGCGGCCAATTTGACCTTGAAAATGGGAATGAGGCAGAGCATTTCGAGGCGGGCGACGAAGAAGGCATGCCACTGGCAGACCCATCGTTTGTGCCTGAATTCGACCTGATCGTGGCCGACCTGTCGTTTATTTCGCAAACCCTGGTTTTGCCTGCCGTGGTGCCGATGTTGAAAGTCGGCGGCCGCTTGCTGACCCTTGTCAAGCCGCAGTTTGAACTGCAACCCGGCCAAGTTGGCAAGGGCGGCATTGTCAAGGACGCAACACTGTACGCCTTGGTCGAACGTCGTCTGCGCGATGCTTGTGCCGCTTTGGGTCTGACGGTGTCCGACTGGTTTGAGTCGCCGATTGCTGGTGGCGACGGCAACCGCGAATTCTTCATCTCGGCTGGCAACAATGCGACCTGATTGCGTTCCTTATTCGATTCCTTATTCGATTCGTTATTCCATTCCTGAATCATTCATCTGCAGGCATCAAGTCTCGGCGATTGCAAACAACTGTGCCGCTGCATCCCTGCCGACTGGCAGGGCAAGGCCAGATCACCAGCACCTGGATGATCCAGAAATGGCACGACCTGTGGTCAGGCAGGCACTGATGCCGCAATAAGCCCGTTATGCCATTTAGTTTTTCAGAAAGCTCGTCATGACCGAGTCAAGCCGTTTTCCCCTGAGCATTGAATTTTTCCCGCCCAAAACCCCTGAGGGCATCGAAAAGCTGCGGCTGGCGCGCCAGCAGTTGTACGCCCTCAAGCCGGAGTTTTGTTCGGTCACGTTTGGTGCTGGCGGCTCCACCCAAGAAGGCACTTTCAGCACCGTGCGCGATATTTTGAGTGAAGGTGTCAGCGCGGCATCGCATTTCTCCTGCATCGGGGCCAGCCTGGGCGGCGTGCGCGAACAGCTCGCCATACTTCAGGCCATGGGTGTAAAGCGCCTGGTGGCATTGCGTGGTGATTTGCCCAGCGGCTACGGGGCTGGCGGTGAATTTCAGTATGCCAGCGATCTGGTGGCGTTTATCCGCCGCGAGGCCGGCAACACCTTCCACATTGAAGTCGCCGCCTACCCCGAGATGCACCCGCAGGCGCGCTCGCCCGAGAGTGATCTGCAAGCCTTTGCCACCAAGGTGCGCGCCGGTGCCAATTCAGCCATCACCCAGTATTTCTTCAACCCTGATGCCTACTTCAGGTTCCTCGAAGACGTGGATGCGCTCGGCGTGACGGTGCCGGTGGTGCCCGGCATCATGCCGATTGCCAGTTCAACGCAGTTGCTGCGTTTCAGCGATGCCTGCGGTGCCGAAATTCCGCGCTGGATACGGCTGCGGCTGCAGGCTTTTGGCGACGACAGCGCGTCGATCAAGGCCTTTGGGCTCGATGTGGTGACGAGTTTGTGTGAGCAACTGCGGGCTGGCGGCGCGCCCGGCCTGCACTTTTACAGCATGAACCAGAGTGCGCCGGTGCTGGAGATTTGCCGACGGCTGGGCTTGTAGTTTGTTGTAGCCGGCTGGTTCCCTGGCGGGCCAGGTCTGGCCCAAAGGACGTGCAATTCATCGGGTATCACTGGCTGTCTGGTAACGTCACTTTGCCCGTTGCGTGTTTTTTGCATTGGCACTTTTCTCCCCAAGACGCGTCTTCCTATTGCTGGCCCGTGCAAGATCGTCGTCCAATCCGTCAACCAGGGAAAAAATAGGGTTCAAATTGGCCTCTAGCCCATACCTGTGTTGCGCTGGTAGCTATATTTAATGTAGCATATACAAACCAGGCGTGTGGCCCTGAGCTGGGTCCAGAGCCACTGACAGACCAGCGTCTGATTGGTCCCCGTGATGCCCATTTTCGCGACCGGCTGGCTTAGAATTTGCTGCCATCCACTCCAGCCGGGCTCATTCATGAACCTTGAAAAAGTCATCTTCGGTTTCTTCATCGTCTTTGCCGCAACGCTGAACTTTGGCTTTGTCATCGGTGAAATCGACAACCCGACACACCACAATGCACTCGAACTGTTCCTGGCCATCGTCGTCAACCTGATCGCCACCGTGCTCAAGTTTGGCGACCGCACCCAGGTCGGCGCGGTACATCTGGCCACCAGCCTGGTGGCCGACCTGCAACTGCTCGCTGCCGCCTGCGTCTGGGCCTACGCTGCCTATGCTTCAGCCAGCGGTGTCGATGCCTACGCAATCACCACCATCGTTTCACTGTCGGCCGGTGCACTGCTGGCCAACATTGTCTCGGTCGTCATGCTGATCATCGAAACCATGATGCTGCGCCGCTGAACCGGCTGGCCTGCGATGCATCCGAGCAGCGCCATTTTGCTGATGTTTCGGCGCATGCGGGCGCCGCTGATCGTGCTGATCCTGATCTACGCGGTGTCGGTGCTGGGCCTGACCCTGATTCCCGGCGCAGATGCCAACGGCAAGCCCTGGCAGATGGGGTTTTTTCACGCCTTCTATTTCATCAGCTATACCGCCACCACCATCGGTTTTGGCGAGATTCCCTACGCCTTTACCGATGCCCAGCGGATGTGGGTCATCGTCAGCATCTACCTGTCGGTGATCGGCTGGGCCTATGCCATTGGTACCCTTCTGGCACTGGTGCAAGACCGTGCTTTTCAGCAAGCCATCACGCTGCAGCGCTTTTCGTACCGTGTGCGCCACCTGCACGAGCCGTTTTACCTGGTCTGCGGTTACGGCGAAACCGGGCAATTGCTGTGCCGCGCCTTTGGCGACATGAACCGGCGCTTTGTTGTGATCGACATCGAAACCAGCCGCATTGACGAACTCGATTTGCAAGACCTGCGCGCCGATGCGCCCGGCCTGGCTGCCGATGCGCGGCAACCCGACAACCTGCTGCAAGCCGGGTTGATGAGCCGGCATTGCGTCGGCGTGATTGCGCTGACCAGCGACGACGAAGCCAACCTGGCCGTCGCGGCAGCGACCCGCCTGCTGCAGCGCGACATGCCGATTCTGTGCCGGGTGACACGCCCCGAAATCGCGGCCAACATGAGGTCGTTCGGCATCCACAGCATCATCAACCCGTTTGAGACGTTTGGCGAATACCTGGCGCTGGCAATTCGCTCGCCGGGTTCCTACCAGTTGGTGGAATGGCTGACCGCGACCCCGGGCAGCACGCTCGAAACGCAACGCGAGCCACCGCGCGGCCACTGGATACTGTGCGGTTATGGCCGGTTTGGCCAGGCCATCGTCGATGACCTTCAGGGCGAAGGCATTGACCTGACCGTGATCGAACCCAACCGGTCAATCACCGGCAGCGTGCCGCAGGTGACCGGTGTCGGCAACGAGCGCCAGGTGCTGGAACAGGCCGGCATCGCGCAAGCCGTCGGCATCATTGCTGGCACCAGCAACGACATTGCCAACCTGGCCATCGTCGCCACCGCCGAGGAACTCAATCCGGCGCTGTTTACCGTGCTGCGGCAAAACCAGCAGTCCAACAGCCTGCTGTTCTCGACCTTCAAGGCCGATTTCATGGTGCGCCCGGCCGAGATCATTGCCCACGAATGCCTGGGCCTGCTGACGACACCGCTGCTGGCGCGCTTTCTGGCCGAAGTCAAGCGCCAGGGCGATGCCTGGAGCGACGCGCTGGTGGCGCGCATTGTGCAAACTTGCGGCAAGCGGGTGCCTGCCACCTGGAATGTGGCGATCAACGCCAAAGGTGCCCCGGCGCTGCTGGGCGAACTGGGCAACGGCACAAGGGTCAAACTTGGCGCGCTGCTGCGCGACCCGGCCGACCGCCAGCAGTCTTTGCGGGTGGTGCCGCTGCTGTTGCTGCGGGCTGGCGAACAGCATCATCTGCCAGCCGACGACTTCGATTTGTGCGCCGGTGACGACATTCTTTTCGCCAGCACGCGCAGCAGCCGCTCGCTGCTGCTGGGCACGCTGGTCAACGTCAACGACCTTGGCTACGTGCTCTCTGGTCGGCAGCAGGGTGCAGGCTGGCTATGGCGCAGGTTTGCCCGCGACAACAGCAACGGGTCGGCCTGAAGCATTGGTGGCTGCGCCACCGTGGCACAAGCGCCGACACATCGGTGCAGGTAGCCGCCTACCCAAGCCGCGGCGCTGGCCCGGCTCTGCAGCCATTCTCCCCAACAGGGATAGAAACAGCCTCCAACCCTTATCTGTACTGCGCTGGCAGCTATGAATGGCATATCGTCAGCGCTCAACTGGGCAGCGCTGAAATGCCTGGCTGGATCGGCGAAAGTTGATCGAATTGCGTTGCCAGATCGATGCGACATTTGGCGCGAAGCTGCAGACAGTGCCACAGCACCGCAAGGCCAAGGACATGATCATGAATCAATTCCCTATTTGTCACTAACAGGTCAAGTCTTTGCAATTTCCGAGAAGAATTCGAGAAAGTCATGAAGTCATTCGTCGCGAGGGCGCGACTCCTACAAATTCAGATGGATGCCGCCTGTTTGTGTAGGAGTCGCGCCCTCGCGGCGAAGGCTGTTCGATTCCAGCTTGTCTGGCTTAGGATTGATATGGAAATGGCATAACCCCTTTGAAAGGGGAAAGCCTCAGAGCGAGATTGCTGATGCAGCGCAGTGACAGCCGGACGCGGGCTGCCGGTTTTGACTGCTTTGCGGTTGCTGCCTGCAGGTGTTCTGGAAAAGTCCTGGCACGAACCCTGCGTCAGTCCTGACACTAGAAGGCTGCACATCGCCTGCCAGGCGTTGTGTTGGCCCGGACTGAACCCTTTGGAAACCACCATGCCCATTTACGACTACCAATGTCAGGCCTGCGGCCACCCGTTCGAGCTGCTGGTGCGCGCCGACAGCACCCCGGCTTGTCCGAACTGCGGCAGCACGGCGCTGAAAAAGTGCATCTCCAGCATCGCCCCGGCTGGCAAGATCGAGGCCATCCGCATGGCACACCGCCGTGTTGCCGCCGCGCAGGGGCACTTTGACCACTACAGCCCGTCCGACAAGGCCAAGCTGCTGCAGGGCAAGAAGAACATTTGACGTGGGCGAAACCGGCATCACCGCCCCTGCAGCGCCAGCGGCTGACCGCTACCGCAGTTTCAAGGGCATCGACTTTGACGGCCAGGCCAGTCGAATGATGGCGCGCATCACCTCTCACACCCAGGGTGGCGATGACCGTTTCTGGGCCTATTTCTTTGACCGTCGGCAGGCCAGGTCGGGCATGCGCTGTGATGACTTGCTGCTGCTGGCCAGCTTTGTCAATCAAATCCGCGAGTTGCTTGAGGCGCGCGGCGACGAAATCGCGCTGGCCTGGCTGGATCAACTGGAACAGGAGTGCTTTTGATGCGGCGTGAACATCAGGGTTCAAACTGGAGCCCCTCGCCGCAGGGGCCGCCAACGGATCGTCATTCATAAGCCAAAACAGCCTGTAGCGCCCGTCTAATAAGCGCAAGCAGCTAACTTTTATATAGCGTTTGAAAGAACTTGCCAGCGACAGATCGTTCGCATCGCGGCGCTGCCCTTTTCAAGAATCCCGCCCATCGAGCCTGCCCGCATGGTTTTTTGTTGCTGGCTCCGCACCCAAAAAATCGGCACGTTATTTGCTGCAGGTTATAACGA
>DAOSLL010000186.1:0-6940 GCA_035368905.1 Rhodoferax sp. | reverse complement strand
AGCAGGCCGCGCCCGCCATTGGACATGGTTTTAAGTTCACTGATCTCAAAGGTCAAAATTCGCCCACCGGTTGATGCGCAGGCCACGTGGGTCGCGCCTGGAAGCGGCACGGCACCCGCATCACAGGCCACCACCGAGGGCGGGCACAGGGTTTCGCCTTCGGCCACAGTGACAAAAGCCTTGCCAGCCTTGAATTTGGAGACCATGTTTTCGACCATTGCAATAAAACCATAACCGCCACTGCTTGAGATCAGCAAACCGGCATTGACCGGACCGGCAAAGTAATACAGCAACTGGGTGCTGGCTTCGAGTTCAATCAAACTGGTCATGGGCTGGCCATCACCACGAGCACCAGGCAACAGCGACACTGCCACTGAATAAACCCGGTCATTGCTGCCAAAGGCCAGCAGGGTATCGACGCTGCGGCATTCAAACGTGCCATACAGCGCATCGCCGGACTTGAAGCTGTACTCCACCACTGCGGTACTGCTGCTGGCCGTGCTGCTGGCGCCAAGGCGGTCTTTGGCCCAGCCTTTTTGTGCCCGGACCCAGCCTTTTTCGCTGACCACCACGGTAACCGGCTCATCGACCACCTTGACTTCCATCACCGCCTTTTTCTCAGCCTGAATCAGGGTGCGACGGGGGTCGGCAAAAGTCTTGGCATCAGCCTCAATCTCCTTGATCATCAGGCGGCGAAGCAGGACCGGGTTGGACAGAATGTCTTCAAGCCTTTGCTGTTCAACGCGCAAACCCGCCAGCTCTTGCTCAATCTTGATGGCTTCAAGCCGCGCCAACTGGCGCAACCGGATTTCCAGAATGTCCTCGGCTTGGGCACCAGACAGGTTGAAGCGGCGCATCAACGCCGCCTTCGGGTCATCGGCCTGACGGATGATCGCGATCACCTCGTCAATGTTGAGCAGCACCAGCGCCCGGCCCTCCAGGATGTGGATGCGGTCCAGCACCTTGCCGAGCCGGTGGCGCGAGCGCCGCTCGATGGTGGTTTGACGAAAAGCAATCCACTCAGTGAACATCTGACGCAGCGATTTTTGGGTGGGACGACCGTCCAGGCCAATCATCGTCAGATTGATCGGGCTTGAGGTCTCAAGACTGGTGTGCGCCAGCAAGGTGGTGATCAACTCTTGCTGGCCGATGCGGCTGGTTTTGGGTTCGCACACCAGGCGCACGGCGGCATCCTTGCTGGACTCGTCGCGCACCACGTCAAGCACCGACAGCAAGGTCGCCTTGAGCTGGTTTTGCTCCAGACTCAAGGCCTTTTTGCCGGTCTTGACCTTTGGGTTGCTGAGTTCTTCGATTTCTTCGAGCACCCGCTGGGTGCTGACACCGGGCGGCAATTCAGTTACCACCAGTTGCCACTGGCCGCGCGCAAGGTCTTCAATCTTCCAGCGCGCGCGGCATTTGAGCGAACCACGACCGCTGCGGTAAGCCTCGGCAATCTCGGTCGCGCTGCTGATGATCTGGCCACCACCTGGGTAGTCAGGCCCGGGCATCAACGCAAACAGTTCGTCATTGGAGAGTTCGGGTGTTTTGATCAGTGCCACGCAGGCAGCGGCCACTTCGCGCAGGTTGTGGCTGGGGATTTCGGTCGCCAGCCCGACTGCAATGCCGCTGGCCCCGTTGAGCAGCGCAAACGGCAGGCGCGCTGGCAACTGGCGCGGCTCTTCGGTAGAGCCGTCGTAATTGGGCGAAAAATCAACCGTGCCCTCGTCGATTTCGTCGAGCAGCAGGCTGGTGATTTTGGCCAGGCGGGCTTCGGTGTAACGCATTGCCGCAGCGCCGTCACCGTCGCGGCTGCCAAAGTTGCCCTGGCCGTCAATCAGCGGGTAGCGCTGGCTGAAGTCTTGTGCCATGCGCACCAGCGCGTCGTAAGCGGCACTGTCGCCGTGCGGGTGATAGCGGCCCAGCACGTCACCGACCACCCGGGCGCACTTGACCGGCTTGGCACCGACATTGCCATTGGCCCCGCCAAAGCCCAGGCCCATGCGGCTCATGGCGTACAAAATGCGTCGCTGCACTGGTTTCTGGCCGTCACACACATCAGGCAGCGCCCTGCCCTTGACCACGCTTAGCGCGTACTCAAGGTAGGCACGCTGGGCGTAATTGGCCAGGCTAGGGCTGTCGTCGGCCTCTGGCAACAGGGGTTCGGGTGGTTCAAAAAGTGTTGGGTTAGTCATGAATAAGTTGTGAATTTTGCTATATTACCTATAGCTGCTTGCGCAATAAGGACGGTGGTTAGAGGGTGATTTTGTATATAAACAGGGGGCAGAAAAACGTCCCGAGACAGTTTGGCGGAATCGACGGCTGCGGCCCGAATCCGCGAAGCGGGTGGCTGTGGCGGGCGCCTCATGCTGGGGTACCAGAAATCGGCGGCCGCCACAGCCACCCACTTCGCTGGCAGCGTCGAGTCCACCGCGGCCATCAAGACCAGCGTCACTGCCCTGGATTGTTTTACCTTCAATTTCCGACTTCCTGATCTGGCGCGAAATGGAATGGTACTGTCCCAGTCTGAAGATCACCTCTTTTCCCACGGCAAAAAGTGAATCTTGAAAAAATAAGCGTTATCAAAATTTCAAAACAGCTCAAGGTCACCAATGGGTGGCCCAGCAAGCCTGACTTTGGATCTTTGCGCACCAAACAGGTTCGCACAGTCAGCGCTATGGGCAGTCGCCGACTTCTGGAAATCCAGCATGAGGCAGCCGCCCATTGCATTTACTCTGCTGTGCACACTCTCAAGACCATCAAATTGAATACAAAACAGGCCGCAGGCCTTACCATTAATGCGCTGACAGCTACATAATTCATAGTCAAATATCGACTTCAACGGAATCGCCATGCAACTCCATCAGGTCACGCCGCGCCCCGGCCTCGCCCTTGCCCATCAGCTTGGTCATCAGCTCGGCGGTCTGACGCGTGTCCAGATTGCCCAAGCCGACCTGCAGCAGGCGGCGTGTGTCGGGGTTCAGCGTGGTGTCCCACAACTGCTCGGCGTTCATTTCACCGAGGCCCTTGAAGCGGCTGATGGTCCAGGCGCTTTCACGCACGCCTTCCTTGCGCAACTTATCCAAAATGGCGGTCAGTTCACCTTCGTCAAGCGCGTAGGCTTTGGACGCCGGCTTTTTGCCGCGCGCTGGCGCATCGACCCGGAAAAGCGGAGGGCGCGCCACATAGATGTGGCCGGCATCAATCAGTTTGGGGAAGTGTTTGAAAAACAGCGTGAGCAACAGCACCTGAATATGTGAGCCGTCCACGTCGGCATCGCTCAGGATGCAGATCTTGCCGTAGCGCAGCCCGCTCAGGTCGGGCGCATCGTTGGGGCCATGCGGGTCCACCCCGATCGCTACCGAAATATCGTGAATCTCGGTGTTGGCAAAGAGCCGGTCCCGTTCGACCTCCCAGGTGTTCAAAACCTTGCCACGCAGCGGCAAGACCGCCTGGCTTTCCTTGTCGCGGCCCATTTTGGCGCTGCCGCCGGCTGAATCACCTTCAACCAAAAACACCTCGTTTTGCGCCAGATCGCGACTTTCGCAGTCAGTCAACTTGCCCGGCAGCACCGCCACGCCTGAGCCTTTGCGCTTTTCCACTTTTTGCCCCGCCTTTTGGCGTGACTGGGCTGCCTTGATGGCGATCTCGGCCAGCTTCTTGCCGTACTCGACGTTCTGGCTGAGCCACAACTCCAGCGCAGGGCGCACAAAACCCGACACCAGCCGCAGCGCATCGCGCGAATTGAGCCGTTCCTTGATCTGACCCTGAAACTGCGGGTCCAGCACCTTGGTGGACAGCACATAGCTGGCACGGGCAAATACGTCGTCGGGCAGCAGCTTGACCCCCTTGGGCAGCAGTGAGTGCATGTCAACAAAACTCTTGACCGCGGCAAACAGGCCGTCGCGCAAGCCCGATTCATGGGTGCCACCAGCGGTGGTCGGGATCAGGTTGACGTAGCTCTCACGCACCGGCTGGCCGTCTTCGGTAAACGCAACACACCAGGTGGCACCCTCGCCGTCGGCAAAACTCTCGTGCTGCGCATCGGCAAAACCATCGCCTTCAAAGAGCGGAATCACCGGCTCGCCCGCCAGGGTTTGGGTCAGGTAGTCACGCAGGCCACCTTTGAACAGCCAGGTTTGGCTCTCTTTGGTCTTTTCCTGCAGCAGCGTCACAGTGACACCCGGCATCAGCACCGCCTTGCTGCGCAGCAGATGTTCCAGATGTGTCATCGGCAACACCATTGATTCAAAATACTTGGAATCGGGCCAGACCCGCACGCAGGTCCCAGAGCGGCGCTCGCCATCGCCGGCTGGTCGCACGGTCAAGGGCTCGATCACGTCACCGCCCGAAAACACCAGCCTGGCCACTTGCGCCTCGCGGTAGGTGGTGACTTCGAGCCGGGTCGAAAGCGCATTGGTGACGCTGACACCAACACCATGCAGGCCACCCGAAAAGCTGTAGGCGCCACCCTTGCCCTTGTCAAACTTGCCACCGGCGTGCAATTGGGTAAAGACCAGTTCGATAACCGGGGCATTTTCTGTCGGGTGCAGGCCAAACGGAATGCCGCGGCCGTCGTCTTCAATGCTGACCGAGCCGTCCATATGAACTGTCACCTTGATCTTTTTGCCGTGCCCGGCCAGCGCTTCATCGGCCGCGTTGTCGAGCACTTCCTGGATCACGTGCATCGGATTGTCAGTGCGGGTATACATGCCCGGGCGCTGCTTGACGGGCTCCAGGCCCTTGAGCACGCGGATGGAACTTTCGGAATACTCGGAGTTTGGTTTGGTCGCCATAGCGGCGCATTGTAATCATGCAACGGACAAAATACTGTACATAACACCAGATGCCAGCACCACAACAGAATGCATCTGACCGCTTGCCAGCATCAATTGGCATGATTCGCTATATTCCACAAATGTCAAAACTTGCCCAATCCCTCTCCATCCCGCAAGTCCTCATTTGCGGTGCCGCCATCGTCACGGTGTCCATGGGCATCCGCCATGGCTTTGGCCTGTGGTTGCAGCCGATCACCCAGGAGCAAAACTGGAGCCGCGAGACCTTTGCCTTTGCGCTGGCAATCCAGAATCTGGTGTGGGGGTTTGCTGGCATTTTTGCCGGCATGCTGGCCGACCGCTTTGGTGCATTTCGGGTGATCGTGGCAGGAGCTGCACTCTATGCGCTGGGACTGCTGGGCATGGCGTATGCCAGCACCCCGCTGATGTTCTCATTGACCGCCGGGGTGCTGATCGGACTGGCCCAGGCGGGGACCACTTATGCGATCGTGTATGGCGTCATTGGCCGCAATGTGCCGACCGATCAGCGCTCCATGGCGATGGGCATCACCGCAGCGGCCGGTTCGTTTGGCCAGTTTCTCATGGTGCCAACCGAGGGCTTTTTGATCAACAGCCTGGGCTGGCAGCAGGCTCTGTTGGTGCTGGCTGGTGCCTCGCTGCTGATGATGCCGATAGCCTGGTGGCTGCGCGAACCGCATTTCCAAGGTGGCACCGGGCATGCTCGTGAGCAGTCCATTCTGGATGCCTTGTACGAAGCCTTCAAGTACCCCAGTTTCCAGTTACTGATGGCTGGCTATTTTGTTTGCGGTTTTCAGGTGGTATTCATTGGTGTGCACATGCCGAGCTATCTTAAGGATCAGGGTTTGTCGCCCCAGGTGGCAAGTTATTCGCTAGCGCTGATTGGCCTGTTCAATGTTTTTGGCAGTTATACAACAGGTGTCTTGGGGCAACGGATGCAAAAAAGGTACATCCTGGCGTTTATCTACCTGACCCGTGCCGTGGTGATCAGTGTGTTTTTGGCAGTGCCGTTGTCGCCCATGAGTGTTTATGTGTTTTCTGCGGCAATAGGGCTGCTGTGGTTGTCAACCGTGCCCCCGACCAATGCGGCTGTAGCGCAAATTTTCGGCGTGGCGCACTTGTCGATGCTCAGCGGTTTTGTGTTTTTCAGCCACCAGGTTGGCTCGTTTCTGGGGGTCTGGCTGGGGGGTTATCTGTTTGACCGTTTTGGCAGCTACAACGTGGTCTGGTACATCTCAATCGCACTGGGGGTACTCGCTGGCTTGCTGAATCTGCCAATCAAGGAAGCAGCCATTGCGCGCACTTCGGCACCTCAAGCGACGTGAATCAGCGATTGAAACGCGTCACCGAGTTATCAATAATGATAGCTAGTAGCGTTACAGCAGCAAGGGCTAGAGCCGATTATTATCAAATTTCTTTGCGGTCAATAATCGCTCTTGAAGAATTGCCGGAATGAAGCCGCTTTACAGTTTTTTGCTGCTGACCCTGGTGTTGGGGGCGTTGGGTGCAGTGTTTGCCTTGTATGCACAGCCCGACTTTTTGGTGATGCTGGCCAACCAGGTCTGGAGCTGTTTTTAATCCTGCCTGGGCATGCTGGCAACCCCGCTTACTCGCCTTGAGTTTTTTGTTTCTTCGGTTAGATGCTGGCAATCAAGCAATTGGTGTGAATGGCAGAGGCCACACGACTTGCACCTCGTTCTACTGCATGGTTTTCTTGAACGATTCGGGCAAAGCGAACGAAACGACATTGATGCCTTCGTCGATGAGAGATGCAGCTTGCGCCGGACTGGCTACTCCCCGAATTGCACGTTGCTGAGATTCTCCATAGTGAATTTTTCTAGCCTCGGCTGAAAAATTCATGCCGACATCCTCAGATTGCGCAACAATCTGACGGGCCGCTGCTAACCACGCTTCCTGCAGATCTTCAGCAAGTGCCAACTCCACCCCGGCTATATCAGGTTCTTCAGATTCATCTCTTGCAACATTGCCACACAGATTGAGGCGCGGCGCACTCAGCCGTTTACTGACATTGACATCCCCGCACAACGGGCAGGCCACCATCAAACGACTCCGCTGTGTCTGGAAATCAGCCTCAGAAGCGAACCAACCCTCAAACAAATGGCTGGCAG
>DAOSLL010000185.1:0-6947 GCA_035368905.1 Rhodoferax sp. | reverse complement strand
TGCTAGTCCATCGCTGCTTGTGATGTCAAGTTCCACACAAAACGGCATAGAGCCGCTACAGTTCGGCATACCAGTTTATCAAACTTGCCATCCTTTCCCGTAGAGACGAGTTTGTTGTAGGATTTTTTCTCATGTTGGTCATGCTTTTGATTGCATCGTCTCTGATGTATCTGGCCGAACACGACGCTCAACCCAAATTATTTTCGAGCATACCAGCGGCCTTCTGGTGGGGTGTGATTACATTTACCTCTGTAGGATATGGTGATGTTTATCCTGTCACGACTTTGGGGCGAATAATAGGGGGTATTTTTGCCATCGTTGGAATCAGCGTTTTTGCATTGCCGACCGCGATATTGACCGCAGCCATGCTGGATCAAATTCACATTGAAAGGAAGGACCAGCAAGAGTCAGAAAAGCAGCCTCCGAGCTGATTGGACTTGCGTGCTGAATGTGAACTGGCGATTCATTGACGGCTGACTGACGGTTTTTTCGGCCAACACGCTCCGCTGGTGCAAGTTGGTCGCCTCGATCTGCCTGCCAGAGATCCAAGTTCGGTGCAGAACAGCCAAACTCGTCCGTTTGAGTTTGCGCTTCAGGTGGCATTCAGTTCTGAGTACCACCTGTCGCCAGGCGTGATGCTCGCGCTCTACCAAGAACGCTTTCGATGGGTGAGCAATCCGTTGTTTGATGCTTGGTGAACATGCAACTGGCCAGCATTTGCCGGGGTCAGGATTTGGCTTTTATGGCCAACACCGGTGGCAGAGCCTTCAACACATGTTGCGACACGAAAGCTCGCCCCCGGCTGATTTGCCGTCTGTAGCCGGTGTCTGTAGTGGCTGACCCAACAACGCTGGTTATCGCCCAGTTTCAAGTTGCAGACATGGGCACCGGCCTTGGCCTGCCGACCTCGTCGATCGCCACGTAAGTCAATGACGCTTCGGTCACTTTGGTGTATCTGCCTTGAGCGCGAAAGTGTTCCGCATACACCTCGACCTTGACCGTGATGGAGGTGCGGCCAATCCTCACCAGTTTCGAGTAAAACGACAAAATGTCGCCAAGGCGCACCGGGTGCTTGAAGATGAATTGGTTGACCGCCACGGTGGCCATGCGTCCGCCCGCGTAGCGCGCTGGAATCACCGCACCGGCCAGGTCCACCTGGGCCATCACCCAGCCGCCAAAAATGTCGCCGTTGTGATTGCAATCACGCGGCATCGGAATGACTTTAAGCACCAGTTCCTCGTCCAGTGGCAACCGCACTTCAGGCGCTTTGTCCGGGCTTTCGGTGTGGGTGTCGGGTTCTGGGCTGGTGTTGGCAGACATGGGCACAATCGGGGTTGATTTCAATTAGCGAGATTGTCACCCATGCGCCGTTCTGGCGAATCTGTTTCCACCCCATCTTCTGACATGCCTGCCGGGCCCGCTGGCATGGCCGTTTCACGCTCTGACTGGGCCACCCTCAAGCGGCTGTTCCCCTATTTGTGGGATTACAAATGGCGCGTGATGCTGGCGCTGGCGTTCATGGTCGGGGCCAAAATGGCCAATGTCGGCGTGCCATTGCTGCTCAAGCAACTGGTGGACACCATGAACCCGAAAGGCATGGTCGATGCGCAAGCGCTGCTGGTGGTGCCGCTGGGCCTGCTGGTGGCGTATGGCCTGCTGCGCCTGTCAACCTCGGTTTTCACCGAACTGCGTGAGCTGATTTTTTCCAAAGCCACCGAGGGCGCTTCGCGAGCCATCAGCCTGCAGGTGTTTCGTCATTTGCACGCCCTGAGCCTGCGCTTTCACCTGGAGCGCCAGACTGGCGGCATGACCCGTGACATCGAGCGTGGCACGCGCGCCGTGCATTCGCTGATCAGCTACTCGCTCTACAGCATTTTTCCGACGCTGATTGAAGTCATCATGGTGCTGACCCTGCTGGCGGTCAAGTTTGACATCTGGTTTGCCTGGATCACCGTCATCGCGTTGGTTGTTTACATCAGCTTCACCATTGTGGTGACCGAGTGGCGCACCCAGTTCAGAAAGCAGATGAACGAGCTGGACTCGACCGCTCACAGCCGTGCCATTGATTCGCTGCTGAACTATGAGACCGTCAAGTACTTCAATAACGAAGAGTTTGAGGCACGCCGCTACGACGAAAACCTGGTGCGTTACCGCCAGGCCGCGATCAAAAGCCAGACCAGCCTGAGTCTGCTCAATACCGGCCAGCAGCTCATCATTGCCGCTGGTCTGGTGGCCATGTTGTGGCGCGCCACACAAGGCGTGGTTGACGGCCGAATGACGCTGGGCGACCTGGTGATGGTCAACGCTTTCATGATTCAGCTCTATATTCCACTGGGTTTTTTGGGCGTGCTGTACCGCGAGATCAAGCAGAGCCTGACCGACCTGGACAAGATGTTCAACCTGATGGAGCGCGAACGCGAAGTGGCTGACCTGCCGGGTGCCGTGCCGCTGAATGTGCAAGATGCCAAGGTGCAGTTCAACCATGTCAATTTTGCCTATGACCCGGCGCGACCGATCCTGCATGACATCAGCTTTGAAATTCCGGCGGGCAAGACCGTGGCGGTGGTGGGCCCATCGGGCTCGGGCAAGTCAACCCTGGCACGGCTGTTGTTCCGGTTTTATGACGTCAGCAATCCGGCTGACGGGGGCCAGATCCTGATTGCCGGGCAGGACATCAGGCAAGTCACCCAGGCCAGCGTGCGTCAGGCCATTGGCATCGTGCCACAAGACACGGTGCTGTTCAATGACACGGTGGAATACAACATTGCCTATGGCCGCCCCGGTGCCAGCCGGGCCGAAGTGGTGGCAGCCGCACAGTCAGCGCACATCCACAATTTCATTGCCTCCACCCCCAAGGGCTACGACACCATGGTCGGCGAGCGCGGACTGAAGCTGTCGGGCGGCGAAAAGCAGCGCGTGGCGATTGCCCGCACCCTGTTGAAAAACCCGCCGATCCTGATCTTTGATGAGGCCACTTCGGCGCTCGACAGCGCCAACGAGCGGGCCATTCAGGCTGAGCTGCAAAGCGTGGCGCAAAACAAGACCACGCTGGTCATCGCGCACCGCTTGTCCACTGTGGTTGATGCGCATGAGATTTTGGTGATGGAAGCTGGGTATATTCTGGAGCGCGGCACCCATGCAGCGCTGCTGGCTGCCAACGGACGGTATGCGCAGATGTGGGCGCTGCAGCAGTCGTCAGAGTAGCAATTTTTTTATAAAATACGGCTGTAGCCCTTATGCAATATGCGCTGGCAGCTATTTAAACAATAGTGAATTTGATCTGTGGCGAGATCTCCCGGCAGCCTGGCCGCCATCTGAAGCAGACCATTCAATGCGATTGCTGGCTCTCTTGAAGGTAATCAGTCGCGCAATGTATCGGGACTTGCCACCGTTGCCGTCGTGTTGCGCCCACTACACTGTTGCAAACCTGAAACGCTTGTAACCGACCATGGAACTCTTGACTTTATTGACGCTGCTTGTGCTGGGCATGCATGTGCTGAACACGCGCGACCAGCGGGCGCGGGTTGCCTTGCTGGGCAGCCATCTGGGCAAATACCGCATTGAAAATCTGATGGAAAGCCTGATTCAGGGTTATCTGCGGGCGCTGGGCGAAGCTGACTTGCAGCGACAGGCTGCCATCTGGGGCATGCTGGAGACCACTGAAGTTGAGTTGTGCGAGCAATTCAATGCCTTTGTGCTGGATTTCGCCACGGTGCCCGAGCCGCAGGCGCGTGTCAGCAAGCTGTGGCTTGCCCTGCCGTATGCGACCCGCTGGATGCCTGCCTTGACCTTTGATGTGCGCAAGCTACTGGGTGTTCACGCCCACGCCATGACCCATGCGGCAAACAAAGGCCTGCCATTGCCGCACAAGGCCAAGGCATTCACCCTGATGGCCGAATTGTTGTTGCTGCAGCACACTTGCCATTGGTTTTGCCGATCCAAACTGGTTGCTTCGGCGCGACTGCTGGCGCGCCACCAGACACCCTACGCCCAGGTGCTGGCTTCAGTGGCACCGCAAACGCGGCAGGCCTATTGCGCGCTGGTTGGATGCTGATCTCGATGCGCAAGTGGTGGTGCTGGCTGAAGGCCGTATGGTCAGGGCGCAAACCCGAGTCCCACGAGCGTCGGCGCGCGCTGGCGTTGATTGCCGCGATTGACGCGGGTGGCGTGCCGCTCAATCCGGCGCGCGTCAATGACATTGCACGCGGGCTGGGCCTGGAGGTGTCCAGAAAGGCACCGGTGGAAAGCACCATTGCGCGCATTCGCCGGGCGCTGGATTTCAAGGCTTCTGGGGGCGATGATCAAAACCCGCCGGCTTGACGGCCAGCCAGCCCAGGTGCTGCATGCCACCGCCAGACTGTGTTGGCTGGCCTTTATCGTGGCACCAGCTTGACCTGGTGAAGTGCACTTTTGGGACAATACCGGCCATGATCCAAACCCTTACCCTGACCCGCCCTGACGACTGGCATCTGCATTTGCGTGACGGCGATGCCCTGGCGGCAGTGCTGCCCCACACCGCTGCCCAATTTGCCCGTGCCATCATCATGCCCAACCTGCGCCCGCCAGTGACCAGCACCGAACAGGCGCTGGCCTACCGCGAGCGCATCAAGGCGGCACTGCCTGCGGGCATGAAGTTTGAGCCATTGATGACGCTTTACCTGACTGACTTGCTGCCTGCTGATGAAATAGCTCGCGCCAAAGACGCTGGCATCGTGGCGGTCAAGCTGTACCCGGCCGGTGCCACCACCAACAGCGACGCCGGTGTCACTGATCTGCGCAAGACCTACAAAACCCTGGAAGCCATGCAGCGCGCTGGCCTGCTGCTGCTGCTGCATGGCGAGGTGACAGACCCCGCGATTGACCTGTTTGACCGCGAAGCCGTGTTCATCGACAGCCAGTTGATCCCGCTACGCCGTGATTTTCCCGAACTGAAAATTGTGCTTGAGCACATCACCACGCGTGAGGCCACCCAGTATGTGCAGGCATCTGACCGCTTTGTCGGTGCCACGCTCACCGCGCACCACCTGCTGTTCAACCGCAACGCCATTTTTACTGGCGGTATTCGTCCGCACTATTACTGTCTGCCGGTGCTCAAACGCGAAACCCATCGCCGCGCGCTGCTGGCTGCGGCGACCAGCGGCAATCCGAAGTATTTTCTGGGCACCGACAGCGCCCCCCATGCGGTGCACCTGAAAGAACACGCCAGTGGCTGCGCTGGTTGCTACACCGCCCACACCGCCATGGCGATGTACGCGCAGGCGTTTGATTCGGTGGGCGCTCTCGACCGGCTCGAAGCCTTTGCCAGTTTTCACGGTGCCGACTTTTACGGCCTGCCGCGCAACACCGGCAGCATCACCTTGAAGCGCGAAAGCTGGACCATTCCCGAGCGCTTTGCCTTTGGTCAGGCGGATCTCAAACCCCTGTGTGGTGGCGAGGTGCTGGCCTGGCGGGTGCAAGGTCAAGAACATGCAAACCTTTAGTTCACCGCACCCACCTGGAACACGCACATGAATATTTTTTTTATTGACGCGGATAACCTGAACTCAGCGGACTGGATTGACGAGGCGTTTCGCGTGTTGCAGGAAACCGTAGGCTCGCTGTCGGTGCGCCGTGCATATGGGAGTGCCGAGAGTCTCAAAGCACTGTCTGAGCCGCTGCAAAAGTGGGCGGTGCGACCCTTTGTCAATCTGCCACTGACAAAAAATACCACTGACATGGCGCTGGCAGTCGATGCCATGGCGCTTGCTTGTCAGACACCTGCGCCCAGACTGTTGGTGATCGGCTCAGGTGACGCCGACTATGCGCCACTGTTGGTGCGCCTGCGTGAACTCGGCATTGGTGTGATTTGTGTGTCTGAGCGCGGCAAGATGGCGCGCGAAGCGGTGCCAGCTTATGACCGGGTGATTCTGGTCGGTCAGGCCACGCAGTCAGCGGACGCGGCAGCGCAGGCCACCGAGGTACGCGCAGTGCGCAAGAGTCCCCGAAAAGCGGCTGTCAAAACGCCCATGACCAGCCAAGTTTCCCCAGAAAAAGTGCAATCGACCAAGCCATCGACCAGAAAGACTGCGTCAAGGAAAACTGCCCAGAACACAACAGCGCCCGGGCCAGAAGTCCCACAAGAAGCCGCCATCAGTGCGCCAGCGGCTGACAAGCCGGAGCGACTGGCAGCGCAGGTCAGCGCCAATCAAGCACCGGTTTTGAATGTAGCGGCAATTTTGGCCGTGGTCCCCGGATTGCAGGACGGGCAGACGCTGCCCATCAATGTGGTCACAAAAGCCTTGCGTGATGCGCAATTGCTCGGGAAAAAGGCTGCGTCGCCCAGGTTGTTCAGAAATTTTCCGGATGACTTCGAGCTGGTTCCTGCCGAAAACCCAAATTCGGTGCGTTACATACTGCCTTCACAGGTATCTTGAGCACATCGTCAGCCGCTGATTTGGCGGCGATCAACTGGAATGCCGCTTGGCTGACCCCTTGGCGCACAATGGGAGAGCCTGTCGCGCAGCAAGTGCAGGCAGGCTGCGCGCAGCCTCAGGCACTCAACCGGGCCGCGCAAGCGCTTTGGCCGACACTTGGTCAAGCCCCGGTGTTGTTTGTGCCGCAGGCTGATCTGCCACCCGGCAAGGCCTATGAGTGTTATATATTTGAGAGCATGCAATGCCCGACCCGCGAGGGCTTGCACGACTTTTTCAATGGATTGGCGTGGCTGCAGTTTCCGCTGACGAAACAGCGCCTGAATCAGTTGCATGTGGCGCAGATTGCCAGCACCGGCATTGCGCCAGTGCGCGGCCCGGCGCGCGATGCCCTGACCTTGTTTGATGAAAACGCAGCGCTGCTGCGTGCGCCAGATGCCTTGTGGCAGGCGCTGGTGGCCAAGGACTGGCAGCGGATGTTTGGCGACCTGCGCGCACTCTGGGACGCATCATGCCTGGTGTTGTTTGGCCATGCCT
>DAOSLL010000184.1:0-6949 GCA_035368905.1 Rhodoferax sp. | reverse complement strand
CTACTTCAGTGTCAGTCAGAGGCGCCGGATGTGCCCAGTGCCACAGCAGTGTGGCAACTTCGTCCAGGCCTTGGCGCTTGGTGGCCGAAAACAGCCGCACCTCGCCGCCACCAGCCTGCAGTTTCATGATCGACAGGGCCTTGGCTTGTTCAGATCGGGTCAGCTTATCGGCCTTGGTCAAAACCACCAGAAACTTCAAGCCTTCTTCAACGCGTGGGCGCACCACATCGAGCAGGATTTCGTCAAGTTCGGTGAGTCCATGACGTGGGTCACACATCAGCACGATGGCCTTCAGGTTTTCACGGGTCACCAGGTAATTGGCCATCACCTGCTGCCAGCGAATCTTGTCTTGGCGGGGCACTGCCGCATAGCCATAGCCCGGCAAATCGGCCAACACGGCATCGGTGATGCCTTGCTTGCCAAGGGAAAACAGGTTGATGTGCTGGGTTCGCCCGGGCTTTTTGGAGGCAAAGGCAAGCTGCTTTTGTTGCGTCAGGGTGTTGATGCAGGTCGATTTGCCAGCGTTGGAGCGACCCACAAAAGCGATTTCCGGCACGCTGAGCGGCGGTAAAAAGTGCAATTGGGGTGCCGTGGTGAGAAATTTGGCAGTATGCAGCCAGCCTAGCGCCATCGGGGCGGTGATGCTGGCCGTCAATGGCTCGGCAGACCCGGCATCATGCAAGTCGGCTGGTTTGGAAGGATTGGTCATCAAGTTGAAATTGCGGATTTGCCGCATTGTAGAATCGACCCGTTTAGCATCACTGACCTGACCTACCCACTATGAAGCTCATTGCCCATTTCATGATTGCCGCAACCATGGCTGCGACGGTGTCTGTTTGCTCTGCCGAGGGGGCTGCAGCACCCGCAGCGAAACACGACCTGGCCAAGGGAGAAGCAAGTTTCGCAGTTTGTGCAGCCTGTCACGGACCTGATGGCAATTCGGTTATTCCGGTTAACCCCAAGTTGGCGCAGCAGCATCCCGAGTATCTGGTCAAGCAATTGCAGGAATTCAAGGTCGGCAAAAGGGCCAATGCCATCATGACCGGCATGTCAGCGCCGTTGAGCGATGAAGACATGAAAAATATCGCCTACTGGGTTAGCAGCAAGAAATCCACACCAGGGTCAGCCGCCAACAAGGAATCACTGATCTTGGGCGAGCGCATTTACCGTGGCGGCATCGCCGACCGCAAAGTGCCCGCCTGCGCAGGTTGCCACAGCCCGACTGGTGCCGGCATTCCAGCCCAGTTTCCGCGTTTGAGTGGGCAACATGCTGATTACGCGGCGGCGCAGTTGACGGCGTTTCGGGATGGGGTTCGGCAAAACAGCCTTCAGATGACACAGGTGGCAGCCCGCCTTAACGACCGTGAGATCAAGGCGGTTGCCGATTACGTGGCAGGCTTGCGCTGATCACTTTTCGTTAACAAGAAACTGCGGTATTGGCTTTGCTACGGTCACCGCCAGTTTGAATCCATCGGGCCGTGTTTACGGCCCTTTTTTTTGCCAACTTTGAAAAAGATGGCCGGCGCGCAATGCCAGCGACGTTTTTCCGGCTTTGCGCATGTTTTTGTAAGAACGCCTATGCTTGCGCGACAAAGATGAAAACGAGGGCTTCAACATGCAGATCAGCACCAGACGAGACGGCTTCAATCATCCTGAGTCCAGCAGCATCACACCACTTGCGATTTATCAATCCCGACGTGATCTGATTCGCCTGATGGCGACCGGCGTCGCTGGCGCGGCGCTGGGCTCGCTGGTCGCACGGCAGGCTTTTGCCCAGTCGGTGGCCTTGCCGGGCAAGAATGTCGCCTTGCCTGGTAGCCGGACCCGCGTAGCAGGCGGTGTCACGATGGACAAAGTGACCGACTACAAGGATGCCAGCAGCTACAACAATTTTTACGAATTTGGCACCGACAAGGCCGACCCGGCGAAGAACGCCCACACCCTGAAAATCAGCCCATGGGCGGTGGAAATTGAAGGGATGGTGAAAAAACCGGCCCGCTACACGCTGGAGGACCTGATCAAGCTTAGCGCGCAGGAAGAACGCATTTACCGCTTGCGCTGTGTCGAGGGTTGGTCGATGGTGTTGCCCTGGGTTGGCTATTCGCTATCGGAGCTGATCAAAAAGGTGGAGCCTTTGGGCAGCGCCAAATACGTCGAGTTTGTCACCCTTGCTGACCCCAGGACCATGCCCGGTGTCGGTTCGCGGGTGCTGGACTGGCCCTACGTCGAGGCCTTGCGCATGGATGAGGCGATGCACCCACTGACCCTGCTGAGTTTTGGCATGTATGGCGAGGTGTTGCCAAAGCAAAGTGGTGCGCCGGTGCGCCTGGTGGTGCCATGGAAATATGGTTTCAAGAGTGGCAAAAGCCTGGTCAAGATCCGATTCACCGAGAAACAGCCGACGACCGCCTGGAACCGGGTCGCACCAAGTGAATACGGCTTTTTTGCCAACGTAAACCCCGATGTTGATCACCCGCGCTGGAGCCAGGCGACTGAGCGGCGCATTGGTGAAGACGGTCTGTTTGCCAAGAAGCGCAAGACCCTGATTTTCAATGGCTATGAGCCACAGGTCGGTCAGTTGTATGCAGGCATGGACCTGAAGAAGTTTTTCTGATGCATGCCATGGCTTTTCCTGGCCACTTGCCGATCGGCAGGCTATTGCTGCGTCCCTGGGCCAAGCCGCTGGTTTTCGCGCTGGCGCTGCTGCCTTGTGTGACGTTGCTCTGGGCCGTCGGCTTCGATCAGTTGGGGGCCAACCCGGCAGAAGCCCTGATTCGCGCCACAGGCGACTGGACCCTGCGCATGTTGTGCCTGGTGCTGGCGGTAACGCCGCTGCGGGTCATCTTTGCGGTGCCGACCCTGGCCAGGTTTCGGCGCATGCTGGGCCTGTTTGTCTATTTCTATGCTTGCCTGCACCTGCTGAGTTATGCCTGGTTTGACATGGGGTTTGAGATGACCGATGTTTTGCGGGATATTGCCAAGCGGCCGTTCATTCTGGTTGGGTTTGTCGGTTTTGTGCTGCTTTCGGTGATGGCGCTCACCTCGCACAACTTGGTCATCAAGCGTGTGGGTGGAAAAATCTGGAAACGGTTACATCAGTCGGTTTACGTGGTTGCGGGCTTGGCCCTGCTGCATTTCTTTTGGATGCGCGCGGGCAAAAACAACTTTGCCGAAGTCATTGTCTACGCTGTTGTACTGGCTGCTTTGCTTGCCTGGCGGGTCGTCCACTTTGCAAGGAAAAAAGCCCTCTAGCGCTTATGTGACGGGCGCCGATAGCTATATTTAATATAGCGTCATGGCGGACTGCTGATTGGCTTGGCTGGCTGGCTGGCGGGTGTTTTGGATGGTAGCAACGATTGTGGCAGGCTGGCCCGGCTGGCTGCTGCGGCTTGGGTCGGCAAGTACAGCGGGCCTTGTTGTCCGCAGGCTGACAACACCGCCACACAGCAGCCAAGGCAGAGTGCGCGAACTAGAATTTGGAACATGAACAACATGGTGAAATTGTAATGACTGACTCAGAATTCATGGACGTGGCCGAACGGGCACTCAAAGCGGTGGAGGCAAGTTGTGACCGTATTAACGATAACACCGAGGCGGACATCGACAACCAGCGAACCGGCGGCATGATCACTCTGGCGTTTGCCAACCGCAGCCAGATCGTCATCAACCTGCAAAAGCCACTGCACGAAATCTGGCTGGCTGCTCGCTGTGGTGGTTTTCACTACCGATTTGACGGCGCACATTGGATTGATACCAAGGGTCAGGGTGAGTTTTTTGATTCCCTGTCACGCTTCGCCAGTGACCAGTCCGGTGTCGCGCTGGTTTTTTCTGCATGACGATGGCTGATTTTTTTGGCAGCGCGTGTAGAACCCGTCTGCCATGCGCTGCGAGCCTGTCGGAGATGTCGAACATCGGCTGCACACCAACCGCAGTGCGGTCCTTTTTGCAACGGCTTCATTGACCCAGCGCAGGGCAATGGGCCTGCGAATTCGGTGCAAACTGGCTTTGCCGCAGTCTATTTATGGCGGTTCGATCCACGAGTTCGACGATCTACTAGTTCTTGAACAAATCCAGAATTTTCTTTTTCTCGTCGGCGGCCGGTACCGGCATGACCTGAGGTGTCGCTTCGGCACCATCCTGAAGCCCCAGAGAGGTAACGCCAGCACCTGGCGCATACTCGGCAAAATACCATTCACCTCCGGAATGGATGATGCCTTCGGGAACCGGTTGCTCCATGACCGGCACGTTTTTCAGCGCTTGCGCCATGAACTCAATCCAGATTGGCAGGCTCAAGCCACCTCCGGTTTCCCTGTCACCGAGTTTTCTGGGTGTGTCGTAGCCGATCCAGGTGATGGCAGCCAGACTGGGTTGAAACCCGGCAAACCAGGCATCCATGGCATCGTTGGTGGTACCTGTCTTGCCATACAGATCTGGCCGCTTCAGGGTGCCCTGTGCGCTGGCAGCGGTGCCGGAACGGGTGACCTCCTGCAACAAGCTGTTCATGATAAAGGCATTGCGTGCATCAATCGCTCGCACCGAATCGTTTAGCACGGCTGGTTGGGTTTGCCTCAACAACTTGCCTTGCTGGTCGGTAACCCGGGTGATCAACCATGGGTTGATGCGGTAGCCGCCATTGGCAAACACCGAGTATGCGGTTGCCATTTGCATCGGTGTCACCGACCCGGCACCCAGGGCCATGGTCAGGTAGGCCGGGTGCTTGTCGGCATCGAAACCAAATCGGGTCACCCATTGTTGTGCGTTTTGAGCGCCTACGGTCTGCAAGATCCGGATCGAAATCATGTTCTTGGACTTGGCCAGACCGCGACGCATGCTCATCGGGCCTTCAAACTTGCCATCGTAGTTTTTCGGCTCCCAGGGCTGCCCGCCGGTCACCCCCGCGTTGAAAAACAGCGGCGAATCGTTGATGATGGTGGCCGGGGTCACGCCATGCTCCAGCGCTGCCGAATAGATAAACGGTTTGAAACTGGAGCCTGGCTGCCGCCATGCCTGCGTCACATGGTTGAACTTGCTTTTTTCAAAGTCAAAACCACCCACCAGGGCCTTTATCGCCCCATTTCGTGGGTCTAGCGCAACAAACGCGCCCTCGACTTCTGGAAGTTGGGTGATTTCCCAGTTGGATTTTGGCGTTTGCATCACCCTGATGACTGCACCTCGGCGAATCCGGATGTGGGCGGCCGCCTTTTCCGACAGGCCCGATTGGGCCGGCTTAAGGCCGTCGCCGCTGATCTCGATGATTTCCCCGCTTTGGCGTATCGCCTTGACCAGTTTTGGGCTAGCCTCCAGCACCACTGCAGACATGACATCACCGTTGTCCGGATGCTCCAGCAGGGTGTCGTCAATGATGTCTTCGGCTTGGGCCATATCCGTTGGCAGACTAACGAATTTTTCTGGCCCCCGGTAAACTTGACGGCGTTCATAGTTCATGATGCCCCGACGCAATGCCTGGTAAGCCAGCAACTGGTCAGCCGCTTGCAGCGTGGTGTACACGTTGAGTCCACGGGTGTAGGTGTCGGCACCGTATTGCGCGAATATCAATTGGCGAACGGTCTCCGCGACGAATTCTGCATGCACGCTGCTGTGGTCTGAACTGATCCTGACTTTCAGTTCTTCCTTGTTAGCCGCTTCTGCCTGCTCAGGCGTGATAAAGCCATTTTCCAGCATACGTTCAATGATGTAGAGCTGACGCGACCTGGCGCGCTTGGGGTTGATGATCGGGTTGTAGGCAGATGGAGCCTTGGGCAAGCCCGCCAGCATGGCGGCTTCGGCGACTGTGATGTCCTTGAGTGGCTTGCCAAAATAGGCTTCGGCTGCCGCAGCGAAACCGTAGGCCCGGTTGCCCAAAAATATCTGGTTCATATAGACCTCAAGAATCTGGTCTTTGGTCAGCATGTGCTCGAGCTTGAACGTCAGCAAGACTTCATATATTTTCCGGGTATAGGTTTTTTCCGACGATAAATAGACATTGCGTGCGACCTGCATGGTGATGGTGGAGGCTCCTTGACTTTTGATGCGCCCCAGGTTGGCCAGTGCCGCTCTGGCGATGCCCTTGTAATCGACCCCACCATGCTCGTAGAAACGCGCATCCTCAATGGCCAGCACTGCATCTTTCATCACCCTTGGAATATCCTTGATGGGCGTCAGGTGGCGTCGCTCTTCGCCAAATTCACCAATCAGGGTGCCTTCAGCCGAAAAAACGCGCAGCGGCAGCTTGGGCCGGTAATCCGACAGGTCTGAAATGTCGGGCAGGTTTGGAAAAGCCATGGCCATGGCAATCGCGACCAGCAGCAGCACCGACAAAAAGCAGGCAACCAGCAGGGTGCCTGTCCATAGCAACGATTTCATGACCCACCGGCTCAGGGCACTTGTTGGGTGGCGCGATGTTATTTCAGGGTTATCTGAGACTTGTGGGGCTTTTGCGGGCATAAAAAAACAGGTGTTAGACAGTATTCATTGTAAAAATGAGAGCGTGTCGCATGAACCGGTTAGTATCCCACTGTTGGTCAAATGCCTTGGTGCGGAACCCCACTTGATGCAGCAAGAGCCTGCGGATGCTTAAAGCGACTAAACTTAGCAAGGTTAATCAAGTGATAGTTGCGCAAAAGTCTTTGCGTGACAACGCTCTTGCTGATAGCATTGAAGTGATTTATCAAGAGGGATGCCGTTTTTTCATTTGCAAGGGGATGCAGTTGTTTTCTTTGGGGTCATTATTCAGCCGCCAACCCGCAGCCATGCTGGGTCTGGATATCAGTTCATCAAGCGTCAAGCTGGTTGAATTGGGGCGCGACAAGGCCGGATGTTATGTCTTGGAAAACTACGCGATTTTGCCGCTAGAGCGTGGCTGGATCACCGATGGAAATATTGTGAAGTTCGACGAAGTGGCCGATGCAGTGCGACGTCTGATCAAAAAAAGCGGCACTAAAACGAGAAA
>DAOSLL010000183.1:0-6954 GCA_035368905.1 Rhodoferax sp. | reverse complement strand
ATGGTCTTGAAAATCTCAGCGTCCCGCAAGGTGACTTGCCCACCCGCTTACACTGGTTTGTCTTTCGGGTTTGATGCAGGCCGTATCAAACAAGACGCAGATCGCAGCCATACCACCGTGTCGGCAATATAAAACGGGTGTGAAGCTTCTCAGCTTCACACCCGTTGCGGTAATTACCGGACTAGCCGACTATTTCTTGGCTGGCGCGTCAAGCCGCACCGAAGCAAAGGAACCAGGCGCGTCGCCAATCGGTTTGTACTTGCCGACCATCGGGTCACGCGCTGGCACTTTGGCACCGTTGAGCCCGGTGACCCAAGCCTGCCAGTCATTCCACCAGGAACCGGGAGTCTGTTTGGCACCGGCGAGCCAGTCGTCGGCCGGCATCGATGTCGGCTGCGCATCGTTGGTCCAGTAGCCATACTTGTTGGCAGACGGCGGATTGACGATGCCAGCGATGTGACCGGAGCCGCCCAGCACGAAGCGCACCGGACCACCCAGGGCGGTGGCACCCAGATAGGTGCCCTTCCACGGCGCAATATGGTCCTCGACGGTGGAAATGAAGTAGCAAGGGGTCGTGACCTTTGACAGATCAATCGGCTCGTCAAGCAGGGTGATACCGCCGGGTTCGCGCAGACGGTTGTTGAGGTACATGTTGCGAAGGTAGAAGCTGTGCATCGCGTATGGCATGCGGGTGGAATCAGAGTTCCAGAACAGCAGGTCAAACGGGAACGGTTCCTTGCCCAGCAGGTAGTTGTTAATGACAAAGGTCCAGATCAGGTCGTTGGATCGCAACATGTTGAAGGTGCCGGCCATTTCCGTGCCTTCCATGAAGCCGCGCTCCGACATCTTCTTCTCAAGGAACGAGATCTGTTTCTCATCAATGAAGACACCGAGTTCGCCTGGAATGGTGAAGTCCAGCAGCGCCACAAAGAAGGTGGCAGAAGCCACGCGCTTGTCTTTCTTGGCGGCCATGTAGCCCATTGTCGAGGCCAGCAGGGTGCCGCCCAGGCAATAGCCGATGGTGTTGATTTCTTTCTCGCCGGTCTGGTCGCAAACCACGTCGATGGCGGTCAGTGCGCCTTCGGCCAGGTAGGCATCAAAGCCCTTTTGTGCCAGCTTGGCATCCGGATTGACCCAGGAGATCACAAACACGTTGTGCCCCTGATCGGTGGTCCATTTGATCCAGGAATTGCTTTCGCGCAGGTCAAGAATATAGTACTTGTTGATCCACGGCGGCACGATCAGCAGCGGGCGCTTGTATTGCTCGGTGGTGGTCGGCGTAAAGTGGATCAACTGGATCATTTCGTTCTGGAAAATCACCTTGCCCTTGGCGGTGGCGACGTTGCGACCCATCTCGAAGGCGGAAGTGTCAGCCATCTTGACGCGCAGTTCACCGTCACCTGCCTCAATGTCGCGCAGCAGGTTCTTGAAGCCACCGAGCAGGTTCTGGCCGCTGGTCTTGACGGTTTCGCGCAGCACATCGGGGTTGGTCAAGGCGAAGTTGGTCGGTGCCAGCGCTTCAATGAACTGGCGGGTGAAGAAATCAACCTTTTTCTGGCTGTTTTCGTCCAGGCCTTCGACACTGTTGACGGCACCATGCACGTGGTTGGCCGTGATCAGGTAGCTTTGCTTGATGAAGTCAAACATGAACAGTTCGTCCCAGTCCTTGTTTTTGAAGCGGTTGTCGCCCTTCTTGGGTGCGGTAACCGGATCACCGTCCATGCCCATGGCGCGCATCATTGAATGCTGCCACAGCGCAAAATAATCCTGCATCAACTGCATTTGCGCTTCGACCATTTTCTGCGGGTCGGCCAGCATCTTTTGCGTCATGTCCATGAATGCCTTGGCGATACCCAGATCGTCGGTGGGCATTGACACGCCTTTCTTCATCTGACGCTTGATGTGGTTCTGGATCATTGCCGAGGTGCGCTTGGCAACATCGGCATAGGCCTTGGCAAGTTCCTTGGGATCGGGTGCGACCCGGTCTTCATGGGCCGACAGAATGGCCCCGGCTATCGAAGCAATCGGACCGGTCGCTCGTCTCTCAACTTTGGGAGGTTTCTTGGATTCTGGAACTGACATAGTGACTCCATTTTGTTAATTGAAAAAGTGGAAATACGGTTCGTTTAGAGGCGATGAATCATTTCAGCGCCAACCCGGTGGCCGAGCCGGTCAGGCTTGGGCAGGCAATCAGATCGATCAGGCAGTGTCTCCATGAGTGGGTCCGATGACGAACCTTTATTTTATCCTTGGTTCTGACCGTTTTCTGGTCGCTAGCCGGGCTTTCTCAGGTCGGACAAGCTGAAATGTAATTTAAATTCGGGCAAGACAAAGTCTGCCAATCCAGAGTGAATTGGTTGACAATTTAGTTGGCGAGCGATTTGCCCGGCGCAGCACCGGCCGGTCGCCTTCGCCCGGCGCTGTCGGCGCTGGCCTGACCTGGGCGATGCTGCGCTGTTATGCTGCACCCATGCACAACCACACCTTCATTCCTGGCAAAGATGCCGCCCTTGAATCCACCATCAGCACGCTGCAGGGCAAGCTCCAGCAACTCGGCTTTCACATTGAGGAACGTAGCTGGCTCAATCCGGTCGATGGCATCTGGTCGGTGCATATCCGCGACCGTGACTGCCCGCTGCTGTTTTCCAACGGCAAGGGGGCGACCCGGCTGGCCTGCCAGGCAAGCGCTTTGGGCGAGTTCATGGAGCGCCTGTCCACCAATTATTTCTGGACGCATTTTTATCTCGGGCTTGACAGGGTTAATCGGGAATATGTCCATTACCCGCAGGAACGCTGGTTTGAGGTTCCCGAGGATGGCACCTGGCCCGCCGAACTGTTGACCCCAGAGTTGCAGCAACTCTACAACCCGCAAGGCACGGTGGATGCCAGCAGCCTGGTGGACTTCAATTCCGGCTTTGACGAGCGCGGCATTTGCACCATTCCCTATGTGCGTGAACGTGACGGTCAGGCCGTGTGGTTTCCGGTCAATATCATTGGCAACCTGTATGTCAGCAATGGCATGTCCGCAGGTAATACCCAAATGGAGGCCCGCACCCAAGCGCTTTCGGAGATTTTTGAGCGTGCCATCAAGGCCCGCATCATCAGCGAAGGGATTTGTCTGCCCGATGTGCCCGAGGCGGTGATTGCGCGCTATCCCCGCATCGCGCGCGGCATTGCGGCGCTGCGCGAAGCCGGGTTTGGCATCCTTGTGAAAGATGCGTCGCTAGCAGGCCAATATCCGGTGATGAATGTGACCTTGCTTAACCCTCTGGATCAGGGTTGTTTCGCCAGCTTTGGCGCGCATCCGCGATTTGAGATCGCTCTTGAGCGTGCATTGACCGAACTGCTGCAGGGTAGGGCGCTTGACGCACTGTCAGACTTTCCGTCGCCTGGCTTTGATCTGGAAGAAACCGCAAGTTCAACCAATATCGAAATCCATTTTGTAGATTCCAGCGGCGTGATCCACTGGAAATTTCTGGGCAACACCCCTGACTTTGAGTTTGTCGACTGGAACTTCAGCAGCAGCACGGCCGCCGACTACGCCTGGTGCGTGCAGCGACTGCAGCGCGAGGGCTACGACATTTACGTGGCCGACTTTAACCACCTCGGTGTCTATGCCTGCCGCATTCTGGTACCTGGTTTGTCCGAGATTTACCCGATTGACGACCTGGAGTTCGAGAACAACAGCATTGCCAATCCGATTCGTGAAGCCATCCTGAATCTGACTGACCTTGACGACGACGAATGCGCCGATCTGCTTGAAACCCTCAACGAGTCCAACCTGGCCGATCATCGACCCGTGCCTGGCTTGATCGGACTGGCTGCCGAGCCGGATTCGTTCTGGAGCAACTTGCGCCTCGGTGAGCTCAAAACCCTGCTGGCGCTGGCAATTGGCGACGAAGCCGCCACGCTGGAAGGCTGTGAGTGGATTCTGAACTTTGACCAGATCGATGCCCAGCGCAAACGCGTGTACGCCTGCATCCAGACTCTCATTCACCTCGCTGACATGGGCGATAGCGGGCCATATCTGGATGCCTTGTCGCTGCTCTACGGTGCCGGGCCGCTGGCGCAAGCGCATGCCTTGATCATGCAGGAAGACCGCTTCATGGGCCTGGCGGCACCTGGGCTGGCACTGGTTGGTTGTGAAATGCACCATCAGTTGCTGCTGGCCTTTGACAAGGTGCGTGCGGCCCATGTGATGGCGTGATGGCTGGTTGGCTGGTACCTGATTGGCCCGCGCCTGCTGGCATCCGCGCGGTCTGCACCACCCGTGTCGGCGGTGTATCGGCAGTGCCGTATGACAGCCTGAACCTGGGTGATCATGTCGGTGACCAGGCTGACCTGGTGGCAAATAACAGGGCTATTTTTCAACAGGCAATCGGGGTGCAGCCGATTTTTTTGAATCAGGTGCATGGCACCAAAGTCCTGCAATTGGATGCCGCCACCCCCCACGCATGCAGCGCCGATGCCTGCTTGACAAACCAGTTGGGCATCGCCTGCACCATCATGGTGGCAGACTGCCTGCCGGTGCTGCTGACCACAACACGGGGCGATTGGGTGGCGGCGGCACACGCTGGCTGGCGTGGCCTGGCAGGCCTGGACGGCATCGGTGTTCTGGAAACAACTTGCAAGAGTTTTGGTGCTCTAGCCCTTACAGAATATGCGCTGGCAGCTACTGATATAATAGCATGGCTGGGGCCTTGCATCGGTCCGCAAGCCTTTGAGGTGGGAGACGAGGTGCGAGCCACTTTCGTTGCCCATGATGCGCTGGCGCTGCCCCTGTTTGAAGCCCGCCAGCCTGGCAAGTGGCTGGCCGATCTGGCCGGGCTGGCGCGACAGCGGCTGGCGCGCCTGGGCATCACCAGGGTCTACGGCAACGACAGCAGCCCGGCATGGTGCACCGCCAGCCAGCCGTCACGCTTCTTTTCGCATCGCCGCGACCGCATCAGCGGGCGTTTTGCCGCCAGCATCTGGCGTGTTGCCTGAGGCACTGCAAGGGGGCGCAGAGACGTTGGCCTGCGCGGCCTGCGCGGCCTGCAGGTCAGCAAGCTCGCGCGCCTTGATGGCCCGCCTGCGCGCAGGCGTGGCCATGATGTAAACCACAATGCTGATTGGCAGCACGCCATACAGCACAAAAGTAATCACCGCCCCCAGCACTGAACCCTGGCTGCTGGTCGCCTCGGCGAGCGCCATCATCAAAGTGACATAAAGCCAGGCGATGGGCACGATGTACATGGTGAGTTGAAACCGTTGAAATAATAATTTAAGGCAGCGCGCGCATTGTTATTCGCTAGAGAAGATACTAGCCGTTTTTTTTCACGCACTAAAGGACAAAAAATGGTGGACAACACAGGCGACATTTGGCAGCGTTCCGCGAAGCAATTTCAGCAAAGCATGACCGACGGTTGGAAAAATGCCTTCGCGTCATTTCAGAACATGGATTTGGGTGCGGCCAATGCCAACTGGAAGGCCACCGATGTCAAACCGCCAAAAATCTCTTTCTCACCCAAGAAGCTGCAGCAGTTGCAGCGGGACTACCTGAAAGAGGTCACCGAGCTTTGGAATAACCCTCCGACCGCACCCAAGTTTGATGATCGTCGTTTTGCCGACCCGGCCTGGTCGGCCAATCCGGCTACTGCTTTTTCGGTGGCTGCCTACTTGCTTAATTCCAAAGTTTTGATGCAAATGGTCGATACGGTCAAGGCCGACGACATGACGCTGGCGCGCATTCGTTTCACCGTCGAGCAGATGATTGCAGCAGCGGCCCCCAGCAATTTCATGGCGCTCAACGCCGAGGCGCATCAAAAGGCCATCGCCAGCAATGGCGAGAGCATTGCCAAAGGTGTGCAAAACCTGGTGCGCGACATCGGGCAAGGCCGCTTGTCGATGACTGATGAGAGCCAGTTTGTCATTGGCAAAAATGTCGCCACCACCGAAGGTGCTGTTGTTTTTGAGAACGACATCTTTCAGTTGATCGAGTACAAGCCCCTGACTGCCACAGTGCATGAGCGGCCGCTGCTGCTGATTCCAGCGTGTATCAACAAGTTCTACATTCTTGATCTGCAGCCTGACAACTCGGTGATCCGTTACGCCGTCTCGCAAGGGTATCGCACCTTTGTCATGAGCTGGCGCAACCCGGATGCGTCGATGGGCAAGAAGACCTGGCACGACTACATCGAAGACGGGGCCATCAAGGCGATCATGCTGGCCCGGCAGATTTCGGGTGCCGATGCCATCAATGCGCTGGGTTTCTGTGTCGGTGGCACGATTTTGAGCAACGCGCTGGCCGTGTTGGCGGCACGCGGCGAAAAGGTGGTCTGCAGCGCCACCTTTTTGACCTCGTTGATCGATTTCACCGACACCGGCATTCTGTCCATCTTCATTGGCGAACAGGTTGTGAAATACCGCGAGCAGGAACTGGCCGGTGGCGGATTGATGAAGGGGGCCGACATGGCCAGCATCTTCAGCTTCCTGCGCCCCAATGAGCTGGTCTGGAACTATGTAGTGGGCAACTACCTCAAGGGTGAAACCCCGCCGCCGTTTGACCTGCTGTACTGGAACGCCGACAGCACCAATTTGCCAGGGCCTTTTTACACCTGGTATTTGCGCAACACTTACCTTGAAAACAACCTCATCAAACCCGGTGTCACTACCGTGTGCGGCGAAACAATCGATTTCGGCCAAGTGGACATGCCTGCCTACATTTATTGCTCGCGCGAAGACCACATCGTGCCGATCAGCGGTGCCTATGCCACGACCCAGCACTTGCCGGGCAACAAGCGCTTTGTCATGGGAGCTTCTGGCCATATTGCCGGCGTGATCAACCCGCCTTCCAAGAACAAGCGCTGTTACTGGATTCGGGAAGACGGGCAATTGCCAAAGTCGGTGGAACAGTGGCAAGAAGGTGCCACTGAACACCCTGGCAGTTGGTGGCCCGATTGGACAAACTGGCTG
>DAOSLL010000182.1:2828-6965 GCA_035368905.1 Rhodoferax sp. | reverse complement strand
CCCCGCAAGGCTTACGCTTTGCGGGGTTTTTGTCAAGTTGAGCGCCATCCGGCGCATCGGCGAACCGGACAAATTACATGCCCATGCCACCCATGCCGCCCATGCCGCCCATGCCACCCATGTCGCCGCCGCCCATGCCGCCCATGCCGCCGCCAGCCGCGTCATCCTTTGGCGCTTCGGCAATCATGCATTCGGTGGTCAACATCAGCGAGGCTACTGAAGCTGCGTTTTGCAGCGCAGTGCGGGTTACCTTGGTCGGGTCCAGAATGCCCATTTCGATCATGTCGCCGTAGGTGTCGTTGGCGGCATTGAAGCCATAGTTGCCCGTGCCGGCCATCACCGCGTTCACCACCACCGAGGCTTCGCCGCCGGCGTTGTAAACAATTTCGCGCAGCGGCGCTTCGATGGCTTTAAGCACCAGGGCAATACCGTGGTCCTGGTCAGCGTTGTCACCCTTGATGGTGCCAGCGGCCTGCTTGGCGCGCAGCAGAGCCACGCCGCCACCAGCTACGATGCCTTCTTCCACGGCAGCGCGGGTAGCGTGCAGTGCGTCTTCAACGCGGGCCTTCTTTTCCTTCATTTCGACTTCGGTGGCAGCGCCAACCTTGATCACGGCAACACCGCCAGCCAGCTTGGCCACGCGTTCTTGCAGTTTTTCACGGTCGTAGTCGCTGGTGGCTTCTTCGATTTGCACGCGCACCTGTTTCACGCGGGCTTCGATGTCAGCCGCCGGGCCAGCACCGTCGATGATGATGGTGTTTTCCTTGCCCACTTCGATGCGCTTGGCAGAGCCGAGGTCAGCCAGCGTCACTTTTTCAAGTGTCAGACCAACTTCTTCAGCAATCACCTTGCCACCGGTCAGGATGGCGATGTCTTCGAGCATGGCCTTGCGACGGTCGCCAAAGCCTGGAGCCTTGACTGCCACCACTTTGAGGATGCCACGGATGGTGTTGACCACCAAAGTTGCCAGTGCTTCGCCTTCGACATCTTCAGCAATGATCAGCAGCGGACGGCCGCTCTTGGCGACTTGCTCCAGCGTCGGCAGCAGGTCACGGATGTTGCTGATCTTCTTGTCAAACAGCAGCACAAACGGGTTGTCCAGCAGCGCTGCTTGTTTTTCCGGGTTGTTGATGAAGTAGGGCGACAGGTAGCCACGGTCAAACTGCATGCCTTCAACGACTTCGAGTTCGGATTCGAGCGACTTGCCGTCTTCCACGGTGATCACGCCTTCTTTGCCAACCTTGTCCATCGCGTCCGCGATGATCTTGCCGATGGTGTCATCTGCATTGGCCGAAATTGAGCCAACCTGGGCGATTTCCTTGCTGGTGGTGGTGGCCTTGGAAGCCTTTTTCAGCTCGACGATCAGGGCTGTGACGGCCTTGTCGATACCGCGCTTCAAATCCATCGGGTTCATGCCGGCCGCCACATACTTCATGCCTTCGCGGATGATCGACTGGGCCAGCACGGTGGCGGTGGTGGTGCCGTCGCCAGCGATGTCAGAAGTCTTGGAAGCGACTTCCTTGACCATCTGCGCGCCCATGTTCTGCAGCTTGTCCTTGAGTTCGATTTCCTTGGCCACGGACACACCGTCCTTGGTCACGGTGGGGGCGCCGAACGAGCGCTCCAGCACCACGTTGCGGCCCTTGGGGCCCAGGGTCACTTTGACCGCGTTGGCCAGAATGTTCACGCCTTCAACCATGCGTGCGCGGGCTTCGCCGCCGAAAATTACGTCTTTTGCTGCCATGTTATGACTCCAGAATATTTAAGTGAAATGAGTCGCCAGCCCGCATGTATGCTGCGTGACAAGCTATCTATTTAATAGTTAATGGTTACTTCTCGACGACTGCGAAAAGGTCGTCTTCTTTCATCACCAGCAGCTCGTCGCCATCGACCTTGACGGTTTGGCCGCTGTACTTGCCGAACAACACGCGGTCGCCAACTTTCACGCTCATACTGCCCAATTCGCCCTTGTCGTTCTTCTTGCCGGGGCCAACGGCCAACACTTCGCCTTGATCAGGCTTTTCAGCGGCGCTGTCAGGAATGACGATGCCGGAAGCGGTGCGGGTTTCGTTTTCTACGCGCTTGACAATCACGCGGTCATGCAGGGGACGAAGTTTCATAGTGGCTCCTAATGGTTTGAAACACATGGTTAAAAACTAAAACTGCCAATTACTGGCAGTGATCGTTAACTTGAAGAGGGTGAGCATTGTCCGAAGAACTGTTAGCACTCAACTCTTGCGAGTGCTAATGATAAGGGTGTTTGATGGCTTTTCAAGAGCTGCTTTGACAATTCCCCATGCTTTGCCGGGTCTGGCAGAGCCCGCAGGGACGCAGGGGCAGATGAAAATCACATCGGATGCCCACACGATCACACGGCACCCATCACGGATGGGCTGCCCAGGCCGACCGGTTTCGTTTGACGCAACTCGCTGGCTGGCGATATTCAGGCAAACTCAACACCTTGCAAAATCAACCCGGTCGTTCGCCATGCTCTATGCCTTTTTGAAAACCCTGCACCTGTTGTCCATCATTGTGTGGGTTGGTGGCATGGTGTTTGCCCACTTCTTTTTGCGTCCGGCCCTCGCTGAGTTTGAGCCAGCGCTGCGCTTGCGTGTGATGAATGCGGTATTGGGACGTTTTTTTGCCGCTGTGCTGGCTGCTGCCAGCCTGGCTTTGCTCAGCGGCGGCTGGATGATCGGCCATGTGGCGAAACGACAGGTTCAGTCAGGCGTGCCATTCAACATGCCCCTTGAATGGATCGTCATGGCCGTGCTGGGCTTGCTCATGGTGTTGATATTTGGCCATATCCGCTTTGTGCTTTACCGCAAACTTGGCCGCGCGGTGACCGGTGCCGACTGGCCCGCAGGTGCGCTGGCGCTGGGGAAAATCCGGCTCTGGGTGTTGGCCAATCTGGTGCTTGGCGTGTTGATCATCCTTGTCACCTTGCTTGGCTCGGGAATGTGACCGCACATCACGACTGCCATGAATCCTGATGCACAGCAACTGTGGCGTGCGCCACCCTGGGCACTGGCGGTGTTGCTGGCCACGCTGGGCATGCTTGGGCCGTTCTCGATTGATACCTACATTCCGGCGTTTTCCGGCATTGCTGCATCGCTCCATGCAACACCGGTGCAGATGCAGCAAACGCTCTCGGCCTACCTGTTTGGCTTTGCCTTTATGAGCCTGTTTCACGGTGCGCTGTCTGACAGCGTGGGGCGCCGGCCAGTGGTGTTGTGGGGGCTGGCGGCGTTTACGCTGGCCTCGATGGGCTGCGCCTTGTCGCAGACCATCGGCCAACTGGTGTTTTTCCGGGCCGTGCAAGGCCTGACCACTGGTGCTGGCATCGTGGTGTCGCGCGCGGTGGTGCGTGACATGTTTGCGCCTGCGCAGGCGCAACGGGTGATGAGCCAGATCACCATCTATTTTGGCGTGGCACCTGCGGTGGCACCGATGATGGGTGGCGTGTTGTTTGCTCATCTGGGCTGGCACAGCGTGTTCTGGTTTTTGACGCTGGTCGGGCTGCTGCTGTGGGCGGCCAACTACCGTTTGTTACCCGAAACCTTGCATGCATCGCAGCGGCAGTCCCTCAAGCTCAGCAATTTGATGCAAGGTTACTGGAAGCTGGGACGCGACCCGCGTTTTCTTCTGCTGGCGCTGGCCAGTGGCATCCCGTTCAACGGCATGTTCTTGTATGTGTTGTCGGCCCCCGTTTTTCTGGGTGAGCATCTGGCACTGGTGCCAACGCAGTTTTTCTGGTTTTTTGTGCTGGTCATCAGCGGCATCATGGGTGGTGCCTGGGTCAGCGGGCGCATGGCGGGCCGGATGGCACCAAAGCGACAAATTCGCAATGGTTTTTTGATCATGATTGGCATGGCCATCGTCAATTTGCTGGCCAATCTGCTGTCTCAGGCACACGTCTCCTGGGCTTTGCTGCCGATTGCCGTGTTTGCCTTTGGCTGGGCCATGATGGTGCCGGTGGTGACGCTGCTGGTGCTCGATTTGCACCCGGATCGCCGGGGCATGGCTTCAAGCCTGCAGGCCTTCATTGCCTCGACCGCCAACGGGCTGGTGGCCGGTGTGATTGCGCCGCTGGTGATGCATTCCACCCTGGGGCTGGCGTCGGCCTCGATGGCCATG
>DAOSLL010000182.1:0-2818 GCA_035368905.1 Rhodoferax sp. | reverse complement strand
CTGGCCTGCATCAGCATGCTGTCCGTTGGCTTGTTGGCCTGGCTCTGGCTGCACCAGCGCTGGCCGGAGATTGGCCGGGCCATTGAGCACCCGGCGGCATAGGGTGTGTGCGCTCACTGCCCAACGCGCCGTGGCGGCTCAAGCGGGCACCAACCGCGGGTTGCGCCCAACGTTTCAAGACCCGCTATAACGTCAGCAGCAAATCGAATTGCTATTGAATGTGAAGCTGGTGGCGCAGATACAGCAAGGGCTAGAGGTCAATTTGGCCAATAGTGCAGGAGAACACCCGAGCCAGCACGGCCACGTTGTCATCAGCGCCCGCACTGAGGCCAAGGGCAAAAGCACCACCTTAGGCAAGGTTGACCGCCGCACAGCGCCGCAACCCAGGCACGCCACGCTGCCCGAGCCGGTCAAAGCGGTGGCGCAACTGCTGGCCAACGCGCCAGGCCCGCTGACGCTGACGCAGTTCGAAGCCGCCTTCAAGGTGCGTGGTGGGTGAAAAAAGCCCTGCCGACGTTGCCAAAAAATCCTGCTCGCACTGGGCCGGGCGCTGCCGCTTGATGCAGCAGGCCGCGCGGCCTGGGGTCGTGCCTGAAGCCTGATGCAGCCATTTGCACGCTTGAACTCGTCACAAATCCGAGGCCAGCATGACTGAAGCAATCCGCTGCAGGCAGCGCTTCAACAGCTATCTGAAAGCCCTGCAAATCCGCACCGAGGCGGTGCAACTCGCCAGCCAGCGACCGTAGCCGACACTGGAGCAACCAGGCCGGATTCAAAGGGGGAGGGTGGTTCGAGCGAATCTGCGCTTAGCGCGGCGACGCCGAATTGAGCGGTCAAACTTCCAGGTTGTCAATCAGTCGGGTGCTGCCGAGCCGCGCTGCGCCCAGCAGTACCAGCCCGTCGTTGTTCGCCAGTGACGTGACCCTGCATGCCAGCGGCACTTGCAAATCAGCGCGCTGACGCACGGTCAGATAGTCGGGGTTCCAGCCACGCCGCTCCAGCGCCTGCATGGCGCGCGCCTCCAGAGTCGAGAGGTCAGCCTCGCCGTCACGCAGTGCGCTGGCCATGGCTTGAAGCGCCAACGAGAGTTGCACCGCTTCCTGGCGTTCGCTCGCGCTCAGGTAGTTGTTGCGCGACGACAGTGCCAACCCATCATCGGCGCGCAGGGTTTGACCACCAATGACTTCGATGGGCAGGGCAAACTGCTGGACCATGCGTTTAATGACCATCAATTGCTGGTAGTCCTTTTTGCCAAACAGCGACACCCGGGGCTGTACGCAGGCAAACAGCTTCATCACCACGGTGCAGACACCGACAAAAAAACCGGGCCTGAAATGCCCTTCGAGCAGGTTCGCCAGTTCGGTGGGCGGGTGAACCGTGAAGCCCTGTGGTTCGGGGTACAACTCTTTCTCGCTGGGTGCGAACAACACATCACAACCGGCGAGCTCCAATGCCCGGCAATCGGCCTCCCAAGTGCGCGGGTAGGTGTCAAAGTCCTCGTGCGGCAGGAACTGCAGGCGATTGACAAAAATGCTCACCACGACCGCGTCACCGAGCGGCCTGGCCTGGCGTACCAGGGCCAAATGGCCGTCATGCAGGTTACCCATGGTCGGGACAAAGGATGTGCGTTTGAAACGCGACAGGTGTTCGCGCAGGTCTGCGATGGTCTTGATGATCTGCATAGCTGGTGTTTGGTCGGGATGAATGAGTTCGCCAAAGTTGTAGAGTGGAGCCGTTGAGCGGCGCTCTATTGTCTCGCATTGCACCCGCCAAACACGGCTGCAGCATCGCTTCAAGCTGGCGCGGTCTCAGTTGTTGGACGGACGCCCGGTCTTGATTGTCGGAACCGCTTTGACCGCAGCCAGAAAGTTGGCGTCGGACAACGCCTCCAACGCCTTGATGCCAGCGCGAATCAATTCACTCTTTTTGACAGCATTGCCCAGGATGCCGCTGCGCTGCTTGAGTTGGTCGAGCATCAGGTACTCAACCTTCGGGATGGTAAAACTGTCGCGTACCATTTTGAGCTTTTTGTCCTTGAGCAGCTTCTCGGTTGCTGGCCTGGCGACTGCGGCCTTGACGGCTCTTGCAGCGGGTCTGGACGCAGTTTTGACCGCAGTTGCCACGGCCTTTGCTGGCGCTTTCTTGACCGGCTGCCTGGTGGCTACCCTGGCGACTGGTGTTACCGGAGTCGCAACAGTGGGCTGGTCAACCGGGTTGGCCGACAGAAGCACTTTTTTGACCCGCGCCCTGACAATTTTTGCAGCCACCGTCTTGGGGGTGGCTGCGGGCGCTTGCGCCGTGCTGCCGGTGGTGGGTTCAACAACAGCAGTTGTCTCTGGTGAAGCTACCGGGGTGGTTGGTTGTATGGGTGACATGATGAGCCAATCCTTGTGAATAAACGAGGTAAACAGTTTATATCGTTTAGTCTGGTCTGGGTGGCTTTTTCGACAAAAAAAGTCCGTGTCACAAACCTGTCATCGGGTTTTCTTAAAGTTGAATGTCAAATACATGGACCTTTGCTTTGAATGTACCCCTCCCTACAGACCCATCCAGCCGACCATTCCAACATCCAATGGATGCCTGACGTTCAGGGGCACCGACTTGGCACAAGGGCCAGTACAGTGCTGGCTGAGCTGACCTCTGGTGCGGTCAAAAAAGGGCGGGGGCAACTTGCCGCCTTGCTGCGTCGGCAACAGCTTTATCCGGTCTTTCAACCCATTGCCAGTCTGAGCGATGGTGTCATTTTTTCTCATGAAGCTTTGATCAGAGGTCCGCTGAACACCGACTTTCATGCCCCCGATGCCCTTATCCTGGCTGC
>DAOSLL010000181.1:0-6981 GCA_035368905.1 Rhodoferax sp. | reverse complement strand
GCAGGTTTCCCCAGGGAGATTGGCGTTTTCGTTCACGCACTACATAAGAAAACCGCACTATCGAAATGGTAGTGCGGTTTTTTGCTTTGTGCTCCATCCCGGCGCTTTACCGCCAGAGGTACCGGGATTTGGACTATGTTTGATTGGCTGAATTCGCAGTAGCCTGTCTGACCTTGCCGTTCGGCGTTTACACGGACGCATTTCAAACCGGCAATTCTTCTACATATTCGCACCGGCGACCAAGGCAGGAAAGACCTGTTTATCAAGACAAAAAACCACCTCGAGCGACTTCAAGCCGATCGCACCCTGTTCCAAGGGGCAATGCTTGTCCGGCTATGGTCGAAGCGCCCGTCAATCGATTGAACTGCATTTATCTTTTTTGCGCCGAACCTGCTTCGATCCGGTTGCGAAGCAGCTTCTCGACGCTGATCACCGGCAGGATGATCATGCCGACAGCGGTCGCCAAAAGCAGGTCCTTGGCGGAGAGCGGCAGCGAACCGAAGATCAGGTTCATGAACGGCAGGTAGATAAAGCCGAGTTGCAGCAGCAGCAGCGCGGCGATGCCGATGAACACGGCCATGTTGCTCCACAGCCCGATCGACAGCAGCGAGTTCTTGATGCTGCGGCAGTCGAGGACGTAGAAAACCTGGAACATGATGACCGTCGTCACAGCCATCGTTTGCCCCTTCTTCATGGCATCCAAAGTCTCACCGTTGGTGTTGTATTCCCACAGGAACAGCCCGACCGCCCCGATCGTCATCAGCGTGGCAGCGACAAACGTCCGCATGATGACGAAACCCGACAACACAGGCGCATCCGGGCTGCGTGGAGGTCGTCGCATGACGTTCGGCTCCTTGGCTTCGAAGGCCAGTGGCAGCGCCAGGGCCACGGTCGCGACGAGGTTGATCCACAGCAACTGCGTCGGTGCCATCGGCAGCAACAGCTCCTTCAGCCCGGTTGCGGGATTGAGCAGGAATGGAAAGAAGATGACCGCCGCCATCAGGATCATCGCCAGGCCGAGATTGGTCGGCAGAATGAAGACGAGCGATTTGATGAGGTTGTCGTAGACGCGGCGGCCTTCTTCGACGGCGGCGGCGATGGAGGCGAAGTTATCGTCGGTGAGCACGATGTCCGCCGCCTCCTTCGAGACGGCGGTGCCGGTGATGCCCATGGCCACGCCGATGTTGCTCTGCTTGAGCGCCGGCGCGTCGTTAACGCCGTCGCCGGTCATTGCCACGACCTGATGGTTGGCCTGCAACGCCCTGACGAGCTTGAGCTTGTGCTCGGGCGCGACGCGGGCGAAAACGTTGGTCGTGCGCACCACCTGGCGCAACTGCTCCTCGCTCATCTCGGCGAGTTGTGCGCCGGTGACGGCCTCGGCATCGGTGAGGATGTTCAATTGCGCGCCAATCGCCTGCGCAGTTTCCCTGTGGTCGCCGGTGATCATCTTGACGTTGATGCCGGCTTTGTGACACGCCTTGATGGCCTCGATGGCTTCGCTGCGCGGTGGGTCGATCATGCCCTGCAGGCCCAGCAGTGTGAACCCACCGGACGTGTCGGGCATCTGCAACTGCCCGTGCTGCGCTGCCGCCTTGGACGCAATCGCGAGCACCCGCATGCCCTGCCCCGCCAGTCGCGAGACCTCCGCCAGCACGGGGGCCGGTTCGATGCCCTGGCAGCGCTTGAGAGCCACTTCCGGCGCGCCTTTCAGAATGATCCTCGGGTTGGCATCGGGATGCTTGTTCAGCGTGGCCATAAACTGGTTTTCCGACTCGAACGGAATCGCGTCGAGGCGGGCGTGGTCGCGCCGCGCATTCTCGACCTTCACGCCGATCTTTTCGGCCGAGACGACCAGTGCCGCCTCGGTCGGGTCGCCGGTGATGATGTAGGTGTCGCCTTCATGAACCAGCGTCGCGTCGTTGCACAGCGCGCCGGCCAGCAGCAGGTCGCGGACGTCGGTCGGGACGTTTTCGCTGAGGTCGATGCCACAGGAATCCTTGAGTTGCCCGGCAGGCTCGTAACCGACACCGGTGATGGCGTAGCTGCCGCGCGTGGTCCAAAGGGCTTGCACGGTCATTTCATTGCGGGTGAGCGTGCCGGTCTTGTCGGAGCAAATGGTGGTGGTCGAGCCAAGCGTTTCGACCGCCGGCAGCTTGCGAATGACGGCGCGCCGCGCGGCCATGCGCTGCACACCGATCGCGAGCGCGATGGTGACGATGGCGGGCAGGCCTTCGGGGATCGCGCCGACTGCCAGCGCGATGGCAAAGATGACGGTCTCGCGCAGCGCCGGCAGGAACGCGATGCCGGTCTCGGCCATGGCACGCCAGGTGCCGACGACCAGCATGATGACCGCGATGACAACGATGCCGATGGTGATGTACTTGCCGATGCTTTGCAGTGCCTTGGTCAGCGGGGTCTGCAGGTTGGTGGTTTCCTTGAGCATGGTCGAGATGCGACCCAGTTCGGTTGTCGCGCCGGTGCCACAGACAACGGCGGTAGCGGTGCCGTAGGTCACCAGGGTTCCACCAAATGCCATGCCCGAGCGGTCGCCGATGCCGGCGTTGGCGCCTGAGGCTTCGGTGCTTTTTTCAGCGGGGACCGATTCACCGGTGAGGGCCGCCTCTTCGATCTTGAGCGTCCTGACCGCCGCGAGTCGCAGGTCCGCGGGGACCTTGTCGCCCGATGCCAACAGGATCACGTCGCCGGGCACGAGTTCGGCCCCGGCCACGGTGGCCTTGTTGCCGTCGCGTAGTGCGGTGACGTTCTCGGGAACCATCTTGCTGAGTGCCTCGATAGCCTTGCCCGCCTTGAATTCCTGAACGAAGCCGATGAGCGTGTTAAGCACCACAACACCCAGGATGACCAGACCGTTCTTGATGCCGTCGGTCGGGTCAACCAGCATTGCGACGAAGCCGGAAGCGACCAGGACCCAAATCAATGGGGAGTTGATCTGCCGCCAGAGCAGCGACCAAGGCGTGTCGCCCTTGGCCTTGGGGAGCACATTGGGCCCGTACTGGGCCAGTCGGGCGTTGGCCTCGCCGGTGGTCAGTCCGGTTTCGAGGTCGGTTTGCAGCTTGGCGATGACATCCGCCACCGCCATTGCGTGAAACACCTCATTGGTCGCGGGCTTGCCGCCCTGGCTTGCCGCAGCATTGAGCGTTTGTGACATTGACCGGTTTTCCTCGTTAGCAGACAGAAAATTCAACCACTGAAAGCCAAGTATGGCATCTTTCAGGCGATCCGATATTCAAACTGATGCCTCTCTGACTGATCTGCTTGGCAGATGCCCGGACCCTGCGCTGTGCTTAGGCGCTGGCATCCGTTGCAAACTGTTCAGCTCACCCTGGAATGATCGTCTGGCTCATTTTCTTATTTGCTGGCACGCCCCAACGGTGCTGGCAAGTCAACCCTGTGGGGCCGACTGCAGAAGTGCATGAAAACTTGCGCTGAATTCAATCCAGCAGCAGCATCAGGATCGGTGTCAGATCGGACTTGCGCTTCGGCTCCGGTATGGCTGAAGCGGCGGCTGTCGCCGCGCTGCTGTAAGTCCCGTTGCTCGCCTGGCGGTGCAGGCGTAGCTTGCCCCGGCCACCAACCCCGGCACGACCACTGTGGCGGTGTTGCTGCTGGCCGTCAAGCCCACTCGCTGGCAGCAGGGCTGTCACCGGTGTTGGCCGCGCCTGTGCAATTGAGCGTGCCATTCATGCATACCTTGGTAAAGTCAAAGCCCGCAGCGCCGCCCCCGACCTTTGGCGGTGTTGCCCGGTCCCGGCCAAAACGGGCATCCTGGCCGGGGTAGGCGGCGGCGTTGCCGGTGTTGGCTCCGCTGCAGGCAACCATGGCGCTGCCGTCATAGCAATTGGTTTGCCCGGTGTCATTGAGCAGGCCGGTGGGGCCAGCGGCCAAGGCGGTGCTGGCGCAGTGCAAGGCGCAGGTCAGCGCCATCAATGCGCGCAAAGCTCGCTGCCCCGCGGCAGCAAGTGTGGCAAGCAAGGGGGATAGCGCAGACATGAACAAAGGTTCCGAAATGAAAAAACCGCCCGGCGCTAACTAGCACGGACGGTTGGGTTCGAATGGTTTAGCTCGGCAGTCACAGTAGCTGTCTCCCTTTTAATGTCCATCACAAGGTTAAATCCACCGGCTTCCAGCCGGTCAGCTTCAGCTATGAGACTTTTGGAGCCTGGCAGCGAACTTGAAAACTTGTTTTCCACGTGAGTCAAGTTAACGCGGCGGCTGGCGCGGCGCAAGGCATTTCTTCTTGAGGCGCTGCAACTGGCCATCATTGATGTGCCGGTGCTGAACCCGAACTTCAAGACCCAGCCGCCGAGCCTTTCCGAATTGATCATTTGCCTGGTGTGGTCGGCGCGGTGTTTGACCTGAAAAAGGCCTGGCGCAGACGGTATCAGCAGTTGACCGGGGTAGCAACCTCTGCGGTCAAGCCTTCCCGCCACTCCGATAGGCCGCCTTTGGCGCTGCAACGACGGCTTGCCTGGTATTGAACCTGTGTGTGCCAGCACACAGACCAGCGATTGTTGACCACATATCGTTCGCCAGCGCACAAACGCCGTGATGCAAGGTAGGTCTCCAGGCGACTGCGCCAACCCTCTTGAATTAGCTTACAGGAACCACTATGGATTTCAACGAAACAGACGAGAAATTCAGCGACCAAGTCAAGCAGGCTGACCAGCCTGCTTCGCCCTCCCAGCAAACGAGTAACCAAATGCAGCAGAGCCTTGCCCAGGCCTCGCCCTCACGCTTGGGCATCCGTGAACAGGTCGGATCAATGACGCAGCGTGGCAGGGACATCCTGTGGCAGACATCGCAGCATTTGCAACTTGATGCTGGCCACACTTCAGAAAACACCTTGAACCCACACCAGCACGCCGCCAGTCTCCCAATGACTGCCGCTGCCAGAATGCGCCACCTCGCAGGCTAACCAGGAAGGCGGCGAGGCTCTTCAGGGACTATATATTTTATAGCATTCAGCGCTTGCCCTATAAGGTCTGCAGGCTGATTTACCTTAAAAAATGGTCTGAACCAAGGCTGGCGGCGTGGCCACCACACCGGTCGCGCGAGCGATCTTTGTGCCGAGCCCGTCGGCTTACTTCTTGCCTGTGGGTCGCAGATTGCCGTACCACGGCCAGGCCGGATCGGTCATCGGGCTGTAAGTGATCCAGAACGCGTGGAAATGCCGTCCGGCACCACTTTTGAGGGTCTGGCGCGTGCTGTCTTTCGTCATGCAGACAAACAGCTTCTGGATCTGCTTGGTCTCGGGTGCATTGGCAGGCCAGTTTCGCGCCGAGGCCAGGATGGTGCGCACCGTCAGCGTTGAGGCGTTACCGTCAAGGTTTTTGTAGCCGATGGTCTTCATGCGGTAGAAGCCACCATTCTGGATGCTCAGGTCCTTCACATCATTCCAGCGGTCGTAAGTCACCAGGTGGGCATCCTGGGCGTTGATTTTCTCGACCCAGGGAATTGGCGCATAGCCGATGCCGACAATCGCATCAACCTTGCCGGCACCCCAGGCTTCGAGCATTGCTTTCTGCGGGTCTTTCTCACGGTCGAAGTTGACCACCTTGGCTGGGCGCACCGGCGCGCCGCCACGTTCGCTTTTGGCCAGCATCACCCGCAGCGTGATCGCTGCGCCACCGAACGTGCCAATCACCTTGGCGTTGAAATCGGAGAAGTTGACGATGCCGGGGTTGCGGCTGATCATGTGGATGGCGTTGTCGTAGAACGGCAAAATGGTCTTGATGTTCTCGACCTCGGCGTCACGCCCTTCGATATTTTTTGCCCCCCACATCTGGTCGGCATTGACAAAACAGGCTGTGACCTTGCCGAGCAGGCAGTTTTCCAGATTTTCCGGTGCACCGCTGCTCTTGACTTCAACGATTTCGGCATCAGGACAGACTTCCTGCATGTTCGCCACGGCTTGCGTATAAACACCCGACCCAGGGCCGGTCGAGACAGTGAAATCGCCTTCGGCCTGCGCTGCGGCTGATCCAAAAAGCAGTAAACCGGCGACGAGTGCGCTTATGTTCATGGTGAATTCCCCTTCTTGTCGATTTTCAGTTCAGCCCAAGGATCGGCGCGTGCCGAGCTTGACTTTGAGGTACCAGCTTGCGGTTGCGGGTGGTTCACGATGGGCGCAGGTTGTTGCCGTTCGCTTACCCGCTGTTCCAGCCTTTCGGGTTGTGCCGCGGCGGGTGTCACAGCAACAGGTGCCACAGCAGCGGGTGGCGCTGAAACCTCGCTCGCAGCCGAATCCGGCGCGCTCAGCACCGGCGGCGCTGCGCTGCCCAGCATCGCACCAAATCGCTCCTTGAGCCCAAGGTGCCAGGCGGCCGAGGCCATGCCACCAATCACCAGCAAGCCAAGCAGGCCCTTGGACAACGGGGTCAATTGCGCCATCGTCTAGCCCTCCACCCAAGCCGGTGTCTCAAAAATACTCATCATGCCCTTCATTGACAACTCCACGGTTAGTTCCAAACAGCCTGCAAGCTGTAGCGTAGCGGGCCAGCAGCCGCGCAAGTCATTGCGCGCTGTTCGCACTATATCCAATGTTGCGCACAAGACTCTGCACATCCCCCATGCGAAACCCCTGCGGTGGTTTGCCAATTGCTACCAGGCATCCAACCAGCGCATTTTGTGCGAGCCTGTTCAGGCGCGGCAGGCCGTCAGGCGCTTGACTGATCGGCGGTGTTGACCGGCTGTGCATAAAATCAGCCGATGGCCCTTGCGAACAGCAAGGGGCCGCTAAAAAAGGCGCAATGACCAGCATCACAACAAACCGGCCTTTTGCCTGGACCAGCCGAAGCAAGTGCAACACTCATCGCTTTTTTCATGGCTGGCTTTGGCACCGCAGCCTGGGCACCGATGGTGCCTCTCGTCAAACAACGATTGGCGATTCAAGACGGCACCCTGGGAACTGGACAGTGCGTAGTTCCCCCCTTCGTGTTCAGGCCGCCATTGGCTGCGCAT
>DAOSLL010000180.1:6801-7016 GCA_035368905.1 Rhodoferax sp. | reverse complement strand
CGTTGGTCTCTTGGGCCCACGCAGGCGGGTAGGCTAGGCACGCGACTAAGAAAATACATTTTGTTATCAACTTCATAGCTGCTCTTCTCAATTCAACCTTCAATATTCCGCTGGAAATATGGCGATGATGGATTTCCAATGTGGCTTATTAACATCTATGTGCACGGACGCCATTGCAATTGGTAAATGATGCCCGCACTGACGTCTTGGGTGTC
>DAOSLL010000180.1:0-6791 GCA_035368905.1 Rhodoferax sp. | reverse complement strand
TGGCTTCTCGATTAGCAACCGTTTGCACTCTCATGCTTGAGTTGGTCCGAAGATTAACGTCCGCGCCGCAAGCTGACCAGACGATCGATTGGACGGTGAGCTCGTTGTTGATCAAATAGTCCGATTGCAGTGGGCCAGCAAATTTTCTTTGGAATGCCGGTCCTCTGGTACCCGCGAAGAAGTATTCGACATTGAACTGTGAGCTTGCCGCTTGCGGCAGTTGATTAAAGCCACGGTAGTCAATTTTCAGGACAGATACACTGAATCCTTGGGGCACCCGCACAGGAATGGCAATGTTGCAGCTCTTACGGTCAAAGCTTTTTCCAGTTGAACCACCAACGGCTACTTGGTATTTGTCGAATAGCAAACTCAAAGAAGTTGCATCTGGACTCAATGTGGCGGATACCGAGCCGGCAGGACATCCAGTTCCGCCGTAGCCGGGCTCGCCCAAGGTAATACCGTCAACGGCGAATGCCGGTGCACTTATCACCATGGCGGCGACTATAAAAACGTTTCTTTTCATGTTGAAACTCCTGTTGGTAGTCAATGAACTTGATCAACTCAAAACGGATCGCCTTTGTGTAGACCTCGCAACCGAGCATGTTGGCTTGGTTGATAGAAGCTTATGGTGAATAGTCTTGGTCGTATGTCTACTGGCGCACACAACCGAAAAGCGAGCCTGCGCAATATTTGCCGATTTCCGAGTGACTCGCGGGCCGACCGCCGTCGTTGTGCGCTACCGAACAGATGTCTATTCCAGGACAGGCCAAAGTTGACTGGTAAGGTTTATCCACTTTATACCCACTCCTTGGTCCTGAAATCGGCTTTTCCAATGACATCGATTAAATTCTTGATCAACGCGCAACCTGCCGTTTTCGGCGCCGACCTCGGCGTAGCGAACGGGTATTGCCACCTTATGTTGGGCTCAAAACATCTGTGCCAGACCGTTGTCCACAAATTCCAGAGCTTTGGTGTGAATTCGGGAGGTATCAAGCCGTGACGACGCCAAAGCGCGAGACAACCGGCACCGAGGAGCCACTGTCGCCAGTTCCCATTCAAACCGGCAGCCTTTCCCTGGTAGTTCTGGCATCCCTGGCATGTATCTACACCTTGCACTGGGCCAGCGCTGTTTTTATTCCGGTGATGGTCGGCATGCTTTTCAGTTATGCGCTCTCGCCCATCGTGGACTGGCTGCAAGTGCGATGCATTCCACGTGCGGTCAGTGCAGCAGCGTTGGTTCTGGGCATCGTAGCAAGCATAGGGCTTGGGGTCTACTCATTGGGTGACGAAGCCAGCAAGTTGGTTGATTTATTGCCCCAGGCTGCGCAAAAACTCAACTCGATCGTCCGCACTTCTGGCGGTGGCGCCGACAACACCTTCAATACGGTACAAAAAGCCGCAGCCCGGCTGGAGCAGGCTGCGACAGATTCCACTGCGCCGGCATCGCTGAGCCGTGGGGTGCAGCGGGTACAGGTGGAAAAGTCCAGATTTGACATCAAGGACTATTTCTGGAGCGGCACGGTTGGACTGTTTCAAATGCTGGGGCAGGCGGCGATGGTGGCACTGATTACGTTCTTCCTGATTGCGTCAGGCGACAACTTCCGGCGCAAAGTCGTCAAGTTGGCTGGTCCCTCTCTGCATAGTAAACGTATCACGCTGCAGGCGCTGGACCAGATCCACGAACAGATTCAGCGCTATATGCTGGTCCAGTTGTTCACCAGCGTGCTGGTGGGATTGGCCACCTGGTTGTGCTTTTTGGCCATTGGGCTGGAGAATGCTGCGGTCTGGGGTGTCGCTGCCGGTTTGCTGGATCTGGTTCCATATGTGGGCAGCGTGGTGATTGCCGGTGCCTCCGCCCTGATCGGCTTTCTGCAGTTCAGTACGCTGGAAATGGCCCTGCTGGTCAGCGGAGCGTCACTGACCATTCACTTCGTGGAAGCATTCTTGCTTACACCTTGGTTAACCAGTCGTGCCAGCAAAATGAGCCCTGTGTCCATATTTGTCGGTGTGCTAGCTTGGGGCTGGCTCTGGGGAATTTGGGGTTTGCTGCTGGGTGTGCCGATTCTGGTGATCATCAAGTCCATTTGTGATCGTACCGAGGGTTTCAAATCAGTCGGCGAATTGCTAGGTGCCTAGCGCGGGCCCGATTGGTTCAATATTGAACGATTTTCGTTAGTCCAATGTATCCATAAACTTTGCCATCATCGTGCAATGATCAATTGACAGCTTGCGCTGGAACCAAAAGATTTCTCAAAGCTGAAACCAAAATCTGCGTGACTACTTTGGGTTTCATGGCCATCGAGGCGAACGATAGTTCTTCAACTTTACGGTTGACCGCAATGGGCACGTTGGAGCCGCCCGCAAACGTCGGCTGGTCGGCGCCCCAAATCAAGAATTTGGACTTCCAGGAACCGGGCATTGGTGACCGACAGCAACCGCTGCAGTACCGACAGCCACTGGCAGAAACTGATCGTTTCCCTCGTATGTCCGCTTTCGAGTTTTGGAGGTGAACAAATGACGAAATTGGACCGGCATCGGCAATGACCGCTTTGGAGAAATCGATGCAATTCCAGGGTTGACTGCGACCGTCCGCTTCCGCTGCACAGGCGAAGTAGATCTGACTCTGAAGCAGTCACTGATATTGACGGTCAAGCCTGTTGTGGCAGTACGACAAACCGATGATATTCGCTGCCAATGGTGCCCATCACCGAATGTGACCAATAGGCCATCAAATTCGTTGATCACACTCAGTTTGGGTGGCTTTTCGCGTAAGTCCGGTGGAATAACGGGGTGGGCTGCACTTGCACTAGCGCCCAACCCAGCCGCCGCAAACCGGAAACACTTGCCCTACAAAGCAACTCGCCGGTTCGCTACAAAGGTAAGCAGCAAATTCGGCGTCCTCTGTTGCGCCTACGAGGCGTCCCAGAGGAACCTCACGCTTTAGGCGCTCCTGGAACCGTGGATCACTCTGGAGCTCGGCTGGAAAGTAGGTTGGGTTATCAACGAAGTTCTGCGCGATTGCATTCACTTGAACATTGTGATGGGCGACCTCCACGCCGACAGCCTGCACGTAGGCAAGCTGGGCTCCGCGCGCAGCGCTGTAGGTCGAGGTCCGCTTCATCCCGCGCAGTGCTGATGCGCTGCCCATGACGAGAATCTTGCCCGCGCGCCGCTTGATCATGGCGGGCAAGCCAGCACGGAACAATCGCAAAAGGGGATGTACGAGAGCGTCAAAAGTGTCCTTCCACTCTTTGTCTGAAACTTCCGTTGCCACAGTGGTCGGTGCTGGTATTGCCAAGTTGGCAATGAGGATATCGAGGTGCCCTGCCTCGGCGACGAGAGCGACGAGCGCATCTGTGCTCAGGAGATGGTCGGTACTCGGGATAACCGTGGCACCGTGATTGGCGAACACTTCGCAAAGGACCGGGCCCATAAACGCGTCGGCGTGGGTGATGAGCACCCGCTTGCCGAGAAGGATTTGATTTGACACAGACTCTCCTTTGGAAAACGAGAAGTGACGGCAAGTCACAGTCTATCAAGACACTCAACTTGTGGCATCAGCAGCGAACGTAGCGCTGCAGGCCGGGCTTAACCTACGATCTAACGACAACCCCGTCAAGATGGGGATCAATGGCCTAGCAGCACGGTGACCGTGAAGTTTGGCTGTGCAGTGCGTCGGGGGCATCTTCCATTAAGCTACAAATCCAGGCCCAATCGGACAAGACGAGGCACTGAAAGCCAGGTGATACTGTAACGACCCACACCTGCGGCCGGCCGAACAAGGTGAGCGTGAAATCAAAAAGGGACAATTTACAAATAGATTATCTATTAGTAAATTGTCCCTTTTAACGTCTGGACCAAGGCGGCGCGCGAGGCGAATTAGGCATCAATTTTGCTGCAAAATAAAAGCCACTTTCGACTTAAATCGTCCAGATACGTCCGCACGGGTCCCTTCCCCCGGGTGCAATTGAAGCCACTGGCACTTCGGGATCCGACTTCCTGCCCAGCCAAAAGGGGACCCTAACTCCCTGCAGCCTCGTTCCTCGGCTGCATCAGTCATCGCGTCAGCTTGACCTTCTAAGGTTCACTGCTTAGCCCTGCAGCGGCTGGGTACAGCCGCTGTATCACTCATCCCTTTTGTTTCGGTCGCTGTAGCGCAGCTCACGGCGACGTGGTCGCCGTCTTGTTCTTGCGTTTTGACTGCTCTCTGTGTGTTGCTCGCAGAGCGGTGCATCAGGCATCCGCTGGTGTTCATTTCTTTGTTTTCATTATGTCTTGCCCCTGCTGCGCAGGTGCGCTAGGCAGGTGTCTTAGCGCTGCCGGTCTGCGCTTTGCATCTCTGCGTCCTGAGTGCCCAACGGTGTCAGCGGCACATGTCACAGGACTGCCTGAATCGGCAGAACCGGTTCCATCTTTCACAACCTTTTACTGAAGAACCATCATGACCTCAACTCGTCGCCCCCGTTCATCATTCACCGCAACGCTGGCTGCCATATGCCAGCGCCTGGACGTCAAACCGCAACGGTTGATCCACTGGAAATACCCGATTATCGAAGTCGACTGCACTAGCCGGTTCACAGTCACTTCACTATGGGCGGTCGGGTCGTATGCCCGAGGTGCTCCCGATTGTGGTGACTTGGACCTGCTGGTCGAGATTGTGAATGAAGATAGGCTTCCACCACCCGAGCGCATGGTCGCAACAGAGCTATTTCAAGGCGCAAAGAGTGTGAGCTTGCACATCGGTACGCCCCAGGCCAATACCTCTGAAGTGGAGTTTCCAGAAGCCAGGCTGATCTGGCAGGGCCAAGGTTGCGACTGGCTTGGTGCCATTGAGGCGATCAAGCCTGACCCCACAGCCGGGCACTACGCTCGCCCGATGGATCGGATACCACTGCGGTCCGGTCAATTGCGGTGTGACATTGAGGATTGTGAAGAACTCCTCGAACTGGAAGACCGCCAGATCATTCGTTGGAAATTCACGTCAATGGGCGTTGCACCGGATGTTGGGCTGCTCAGCAAGGATGAGCTGGAATTGTCCGAGGTTGTTGATCGCTATTGCGGACGCAAGACGCGTCTGCTGCTGCCTCACCTGATTGCTTACCTGCGCCAGAATGGTGGCTGGACAAAGCCCTATCTGAGAGCCAATTTCAACAAGGCCATGATCGGGATCGGTGGCACGAAGGTGCTGGTGGGTCGTCCCACGGTGCCAATACGTTTGCTTGATAGCCTGCCGACTTCTGCGCTGCTGATCGTGCCTCACATGTCAGCAAGTGGGCCCAATGGCATCTGGACCATTGAGCGTGGTGAGCACCACCCGCTGGTGCTGGCTGCCAGCAAGCTGCGGGTCCACGCGCTGTTTGAGCAGGACGGTCAACCTGAGTTCTATTGTCGCGCCAGCATAAACGGCGACGCTGGCTTGTGCGATTCAGACTCGGCGAAGGGAATAGACCTGTTCACCTCGTTGCGGGCAGCAAGAAAGTGGATCAAACAGGGGGTCGAGGACGGTGAGCCGTGTTTGATCGCCAAACTGCTGACCCCGCACGAACTGTTGTCCTGCCTGTCGCGGGTGGACATCGCCTCGATCAACCTGACCGATTTCGCAATGACACAGCGCGGCAAGGTGGCGCTTGGGCACGACAAGATCGCTGCAACAAATGAGGCGCTGCAGGCCCTGACAAGGTAGTCCTGCGCCACCTGTGGGCGCACATCGGGCAGTTGACTCCATCCGCCTGCCGCATCAGTTCCCTGGCCGTGAATTCACCGCATCGTGATGCGAAGGCGGGCGGTGTCACGCCTTGGCATCGCCATGCCTATCAACCAAATCGACGTCAACCATTGAAGTTTCACCATCGAAAGGAGAGAGAGCACCTGCAAATCAAATCTGAAATCGATCCTGCGTCCCAACCGCTCATCACCGGTAACCCGTTGAAGAGCCGGTGGGCAACATTCCCTCGTTAAACAACACATATATGGAGGCCACCATGGCCAATTCTGAATCTGGGCTGATCCCCGCCCTCGAAACCGCATTGCAAGCTGCTACCACGGCGCTTGACTGTGCACAATTATTCGACATGCCTGAAATCAAGGCACACGCTGCGAGCGTCACTCGTGTATCCGACTATTTGGGTAACCTATGGCGCCGGGGTCTGGTGGAGCGGCTTCGTGGAGCAAAGAAAGCTGACGGTCGCACACGTTGGATGTATCAGTGGCGGGGAAACCGTATGCCGAGCGCTGAGAGCATCATGTACAGCCCGAAAGTGCTGACCGACAGACCGTCCATGCTGATCACGGAGGAAGGCGGAATTATGACGATCGAGATGGCGAATCTTGTCATTTCGATACGACAGAAACCGACTGGATCGAGCTACTTGAAATCATTGACTGGTACTTGAGTTCTTGATGGTGCGGTTCTTCACGGGCTGCCCTTTCGCCTTCAATGAAACCGCTGCAGCACCGCGCTATGAAAGTCGGATTCAGTCAGCTGCGAAGTGCCTGACTGATATTTCTACAGCACTCGTCTAACTGGTGGGTAAAGTGGTGGGTAAATACAATTCACACAACACAAACGAAAAACGGGTTAGCAATCAAAATCTGCTAACCCGTTGATTTATATGGTCGGAATGAGAGGATTCGAACATCCTACCCCTTCGTCCCTAACGAAGAAATTTAGTTTCCAATGAAATTTCATAAGAAACTTAAAAATCGACAGTCTTTATAAATCAACTATTTACGAGACATTTATTCAAAAAAATAGCCTTTGATTGTCCAACAGCGTACACTAAAAGCCTACG
>DAOSLL010000179.1:0-7028 GCA_035368905.1 Rhodoferax sp. | reverse complement strand
AACAGCAAGGCGGTGGTGGCCATCGAACTGCGCCTGGAACGCGCTGCTGTCAATTTGTTGACCAGGACCTTTGAGGCAGAGCAGCCTGCCAGCGACGAATCAATCGGCACATTTGTCGTCGCGATGGAACAGGCACTGGGCAAAATATATGTGCAGTTTCTGGCCGACATTGCGCAAATCCGCTAGCATTTTGTGCTGCCTTTGCCAGTCAGCGAGCCAGGCTGCTGCTGCGGCTATGATCAGCGTTCCTTGATTTTTTGGGCTGGCAAGCCCGCTGATCACACCTCTACGGAGCAGCCAATGAGCGACACGATTTGGGTCAGAAGAAAGTCCCTCGCGCAGACTGACGATGCTGGCGACGACTACGACCACTCCCTTTTTTGCAAGCACTCGCAGGCGCTCGACAAGCTATCAGACGCTCTGGCCATCCGCAAGCTGTCGGACTTCTTTGACACAACTGACCTTGAATTCAACCTGTCCGAAGACGACCTGCCAGACTCCTGGATTGCTGAAAACGAAAAGTGGTTTCAAGCCTCGCAGGCTCTTCCCGCCCTCAGAACAATCATTGAAAGCCTGAAAGCTGGCCCGGCTAAAGGCATCAAGGAACAAATCAGGCCTGAACTGCTCGAAGAACTGGCCGATTGCGAAGCCAAGCTGGCGGCTGCCGAGAGCGCCGGTGACCTGTTTCACTTCTGCATCGTCATGTAGCCAGATGTCGTGTGGCTGGCATGCAGCGATACCCGGACACGCAACTCAAAGCAGCACGAGGCAGCACCGGGCAGCAGGCAACACCATTGTGCCCGGCATCAGTCTGGATGGATCAGGCATTTCGCAGGTGCATACTTGTGACTTGTGATTGAGCCCAGGTTGATGCGTTCGATGTCCCATTCGTCCTGATGCCACAGGGCCTGAAAGGTGCTGGTATGAAAACATTTTTGCAACACTTGCTGCCGCGACTCTTTGGTGCAGCACCGGCACAGTCGGCAACCGAGGCCGCAGGTGCTCTGGCCAATCCCCCGGACCCGCAGGCCGGTACCGTCCCTGAGGTGCAGATCACCGGCCCGCGCCGACCTTTGATTGATTCAGACGGCGCCATTGCCGGTTTTGAATTTCACATCAATGATCACATTCTGGATCGCCTGGGCCATCGTGCCGATTCTCTTGGCCGGGGCGCGCATGTGGCTGCGCTGCTGACATCGGCGCGTCTGCTGGCCGCCAGCGGGCGCGCCGGACTGGCCCGGGTGCCAGTCGACTGGCTGGCGCATGCCGTTACGGTGGAAGTATCGGCTGGGGTCTGGGTTGGCATTGAACCGGCCACCGAGCAACATCATGAAAACCTGCTGGTGCCAGCCGCCCGGGAACTGGTGCAACAGTTGCGCACTGCCGGTGCCAAGGTGGGCTGGGACCCCGCCTGCGCCTGGGACCTGACGCCTGATTTTGCGCTGCTGACGGCAGGCTCAGAGCCCATGGCCAAACTGCTGCAGCGCCAACAAAGCTGGCCTGCGGAGCTGCAAAACCTGCCCATCGTGGTCACCGAAGTAGCCGATGTCGAGGACCTTGAAATGGCCCTGTGCCATGGTGTCCACTTCGCCTGCGGCGTGCTGGCACCGGCTGGCATAACCAGCGCCGCGCGAGGTCTGTTGCCGCTTCCACCCGAAGTTCACCGGGTTGGGCACCTGCTGCATCAGCTCGACGATGGCAGCGACACGGCGCTGATTGTCAGCGGCATCAAGAGCGATGTTGGCTTGTCCTACGATTTGCTCAAGCGCATCAACAGCGCCAGTTTTGCCCAGATCAAGGCTGATGCCAGCATTGATCAGGCGGTGCTGTTGCTGGGTCGCAACGCACTGTACCGCTGGCTGTCTATGCTGCTGATGCGGTTTGCCGGTCGTCGCAAGGTCTCTTCTGCCTTGCAGGAAGTGACCCTGTGGCGCGCGCGGCTGCTGGAACGTCTGGCGCAGGAAAGCCACGAACCGGCACCAGACCAGTTGTTCACGCTCGGGCTGGCATCAATGCTCAGCCTGATCCTGAAAATCAGCCCGCAGGACGTGGTGAGCACCCTGAACCTACCCAGTGCGGCCCAACAAGCCCTGCTGGACCAAAGCGGCCCGTGGTTTGTCTATCTGCAAACTGTCTGGCAGGTTGAATCGCATCAGCTCGATGAGGCCAATGAACTGGTTGCCCGGCTTGGTGGTGTTGCGCAGGTCACCGCACTGGCCGACGAAGCCTGGGCCTGGGCCTGGGCTGCAGAGCATGAAAACCGATAGCATGCATGGCGCAACTGAGGTGCGCTTGCGCTGAAACGGTGGCGGCGGTGTTGTTTTTTTTGGTGATTGATCAGGTTTGGCCGATTGATTGCGTCGCCCCCACATGGGCGTTCAACGCAGCAATGGTGGGGTGCCGGGATTGAATCCGGGCATTTTTTGACATCATGGGGCGCTGCGCTGAGTTTGGCAACTCGTGCCATTTCCAAACCGTCCTGGTCGCTGTCATCGCCAGGGTAAATTTGTTCTTGTGGCATCTTCGGCATTCCCGCGCAGGCGGGAATCCAGACTGCACCAGATTCCCGCCTGCACGGGAATGACGGTAAATCAACGACTTAGCGAAAGAACAAATTTGCCCTGCTGTTATCTCTCCTGCGCTTGCAATGTCTGCGGCTTGATGCCCAGACGCGAATGATCCAAAGGTAAAACGTGGTCAAAAAAAAGCGGGCTGCTCGTCTGCACGAACCAGCCCGCAGGTCAAAGCCTTGCAAAAGCAGGACTATTTCCAGCCCGCGACCTTTTCACAAGCCTTCATTTCATCCGGATGCGTCTTTTCCCATTGGGTAATGGACTTGGTTTCGTTGTCGTCCATCTTGCTGTTCATGCAGGTGCAGTATTTTTTGACAACGTCCGCCTTGGCACCCTCCTTGGCGTTGTCCTTGACGCACTTGGCAATCCATGCGTCGTCGTCGGCACCCGCAAAAGCTTGGCCGCTTACCATGACGGCCGCAACTGCCATCCACTTGATGATTGATGTTTTCACTGTCAGTTCCTTCGGTTGGTTTTGCGTGACTGCGGAAAAGCAGCATGCATGTTGCTTCAGCCACGGCGCTTTTGATATGCGCAAAAAAATTCTAGCGGGGATGCCTTGACTTGGCTAGAAAAAGAAACCGGGCATTTGCCCCTGAATGCATCGCAAAGTCATGTTTTTGCTGGGCCGTTCGATGAAAAATGGATGCCATGCTGCATCCAACGATTGCCGCTAAGGATGTGGTCGGGAATAACTCCCCGTTTTGCACCAAGGAGTTGGGATGCACGGCTAGGCGCAAGACGCGCCGTTTAGCTGGCTAAACAAGCGTCTTGCAACGACGCTGTGCGCCCAAATCCGCCGGTGCAAATAGGGGAAGTTATTTCTGACCACATCCTAAGCACGCCTTGGCCGCCGTGCAGGGCCACAGCATGAAGCGGCATCTTTGGCACACCCCGCTGCCCCAAAATTGACGGATAGATTGCCATGATGCCGTTGTTTCACGCTAACTTGCCGCGCTGAGCTTCTTCAACTGGTATAGCGCTTCCAATGCCTCGCGTGGGCTCAAATCATCAGGATTTAGGGCTCTAGCCCATGTCTCTACTGCGCTGACAGCTACAACTTCTGTAGCTTGTGGAACAGCAAACAGGTCCACCTGGGCCTGATGCTGGTTGGCTTGAAGTTCCAGCGCTTCAAGCGTGTGGCGGGCGTGTTTGAGCACAGCGGCGGGCATGCCAGCCAGCCGCGCCACCGCAATGCCGTAGCTTTTGCTGGCCGGGCCGCTCTGGATTTCATGCAAAAAAACAATGTCGCGGCCTGATTCTGCCGCGCTCACATGCACGTTGATGGCAGCGTGGTGGGTGGCCGGAAACTCGGTCAACTCGAAATAATGCGTGGCAAACAGCGTGTAGGCCTGGGTCTTGTCGTGCAACTGGGTGGCAATCGCGCTGGCCAATGCCAGGCCGTCAAAAGTGCTGGTGCCGCGTCCTATTTCGTCCATCAGCACCAGCGAATTGGGCGTGGCGGCGTTGAGGATTTGCGCGGCCTCCAGCATCTCAAGCATGAAGGTCGATTGCGCGTTGGCCAGATCGTCGGCAGCACCGATGCGGGTGTGGATGGCATCAAGCGGCCCGAGGCGGCAGCTTTTGGCGGGCACGTAGCTGCCCATGCTGGCCAGCAGCACGATCACCGCAATCTGGCGCATGTAGGTCGATTTGCCGCCCATGTTGGGGCCGGTGATGATCTGCATGCGCTGCCTTGGGCCCATGCGGGTGTCGTTGGCGATGAAGTTGCCGTTGCTCAGTTCGGCCAGCCGCGCCTGCACCACCGGGTGGCGGCCAGCCTCGATGTCAATGCAGGGCTCTTTGACAAACTGCGGCGCGTTCCAGTCCAGCGTCAAGCTGCGCTCGGCCAGCGCGCACAGCACATCGAGCGCGGCCAGTGCGCGCGCCAACCGGGCCAGCGCCGGTACATGGGCCTGCAACTGGTCCAGCACCTGGTCATACAGCCATTTTTCACGCGCCAGCGCACGCTCCTGGGCGCTCAGCGCCTTGTCTTCAAAGGCTTTGAGTTCGGGGGTGATGAAGCGCTCGGCATTTTTCAGGGTCTGGCGGCGCCGGTAGTCGGTCGGCACCTTGTCGATCTGGCCTTGCGTGACTTCGATGAAAAAACCGTGTACCTTGTTGTATTGCACGCGCAAGTTGGCAATGCCGGTGCGCAGCCTTTCGCGGCCTTCCAGGTCCAGCAGAAAGCCGTCGCAATTGGTCTGGATGGCGCGCAACTCGTCAAGCTCGGCGCAATAGCCGCTGGCGATGACACCGCCGTCGCGCACCAGCGCAGCGGGCTCGGCAGCAATCGCCTGGCGCAGCAGTTCGGCGCAGCCCGCAGGCGACTGCAGTTGCTCTGAAATTTGTGTCAAATAGGCATCCAGCCCATACAGGACGGGCGCTAGCAGCTCTGTTTTTTGTAGTGTCGCGTGCAGCCCAACCAGCTCACGCGGGCGCACCTGGCGCAAGGCAATGCGGGCGGTGATGCGTTCCACGTCGGTGCTGCCCTTGATCTGTTCGCGCAATCTGGCCCAGGGGCCAACGCCAGCCGACATGGCGGCACCGCTGCGCAGCGCCTCAATGGCGCGGTGCCGGGCAGTGGCCTCGGTGCGGTCGCGGCTGGGCGACAGCAGCCAGCTTTTGAACAAACGGCTGCCCATGCCGGTCATGCAGGTGTCGAGCAGTGAAAACAGCGTGGGTGCGTCTTCACCGCGCAGGGTCTGTGTCAGCTCCAGATTGCGCCGGGTGGTTTGCGGCAGGTCAATCAGATCGTCGGCGCGCTGCACCCGCACGCTCTGAATGTGGGTCAGCGAGCGGCCCTGGGTGTGCTCGGCATAACTGAGCAGCGCAGCGGCAGCGGCATGGGCGTGCGCCAGGTCCTGCGCCTGCCAGGCGGCCAGACTGGCGGCCTGCAAATGCGCCAGCAGCGTGCGCTGCCCCAGTCCGGCATCAAACTGCCAGTCGGGCCGCACCGAAACCGACAACGCCGGGCTGGCCTGGATGGCCCGCAACCGGGTCTCAAAGGCTGGCGTGGCACCAGCGCTGAAAATCAGTTCGCCAGCGCCAATGCGCAGCACCCAGGCGGCCAGGTCGTCTGCCAAACATTCGGCCAGATGCACCACGCCTTGCGTCACGTTGAGCCAGGCCAGGCCGCATTGGTTGCGCGTGCCCTGTTGCACGCTGAGCAAAATGGCCTCGGATTTGTCGCTCAGCAGTTCCAGATCTGTCAGCGTGCCCGGCGTGACGACCCGCACCACCTTGCGCTCGACCGGGCCTTTGGCGCTGGCCACGTCGCCCACCTGTTCACAAATCGCCACCGACTCGCCCAGCTTGATGAGTCGCGCCAGATAGGTGTCCACCGCATGAAACGGCACCCCGGCCATCACCACCGGTTGCCCGGCGCTTTGGCCGCGCTGCGTCAGGGTGATGTTGAGCAGGCGCGCGGCCTTTTCGGCATCGGCATAAAACAGCTCGTAAAAGTCCCCCATGCGGTAGAACAACAGGGTGTCAGGATACGCCGCCTTGAGCCCGAGGTACTGCTGCATCATCGGGGTGTGTTTACCGGCTCCTTCAGAAGATTCTTCAGACATGCTTTTTCTTTATAGGGCAACCAATGTGCGCCGTTACCTGGGCGGAATTGACAGGGTGTCGCCAGGCCTGTCCGCACAGCCAGCAGCACGGATTTTGCGCCAGCCAAACTTGCCAGGCAGTTACCAGGCGGGTGGACATTCTGGACATTCTGGACATTCTGGACATTCTGGACATTCTCCAAGCATGCCACATATTCATCGGCCCTCGCCTCCTTGCATCGGTGCCTGCCGATCGGGATTTGCTCGCTGCCATCGGCTGCCTCGGGCATTGCGGGCCGACTGCCTGCCCCTCGGCAGGCCGGTCTCCATTTGAAAACCAGTATGCTTTGACGCTTTTGGAGTCGATCTGATGGATGCCAATCAATTTGAAGCTGGCCTGGCCATGCGCAAGCAGGTCATGGGCGAAGATTTTGTGGCGCGTGCATTTGCCGGTGTCACCGATTTCACCGCCCCGCTGCAGCAGCACATCACCCGCAACGCCTGGGGCGACGTGTGGCAACGCCCAGGTCTCGATCTGAAAACCCGCAGCCTGGTTACCGTGGCCATGCTGACTGCGTTGGGCAAACAGCACGAACTCAAGGGCCATGTCAGGGGCGCATTGAACAACGGTGCAAGCGTGCAGGAAATCCAGGAGGTGCTGCTGCACGCGACGGTTTATTGCGGCATACCGGCGGCGGTTGAAGCCTTTCGCAGTGCCGCCGAAGTTGTCGCTGCGGTCGATGCCTGATTGCTTTGGCTCATGGTACGCGCTGGTTTGGATCTGGCCAGGTCATTGGCTTTGCCGCAGCGCCGGTCCTTGCCCGTTCAAACATTTGTGGTTGCTAAGGATGTGGTCAGAAAAAACTTCCCCTATTTGCACCGGCGGATTTGGGCGCACAGC
>DAOSLL010000178.1:0-7032 GCA_035368905.1 Rhodoferax sp. | reverse complement strand
TGCGCAGCCAATGGCGGCCTGAACACGAAGGGGGGAACTACGCACTGTCCAGTTGAAAAGTAGCGTCATAGAGCCGCAATCCCAACCGGCCCAGTCCGCACCATCCCAGTCGTCATTCATAGGTTTCCCCTATCGTTCGAGCTAAAGGCGCGACGCATCAGCCAGCGCCACCTCATTCGCAGACTAACTCTCCCCCATCACCCACCCCTGCTGCAGCACCAGCTCCAGCGCAGCATCCTGCAATTCCGGCGACTACTTGTCGCCGTTCAGCCATATTGGCGGTCACGCCCTGTTTCCCGCGCTCGCAGCGTCTCATACAGCCCGGCATGATTCAGCAGCACATCCAGAATGCCTCGCAACACAATCGGTGAATTCAGCGCCTGTGTGCTCATGACCGTGTGCGCGTCATACGACTCGATGATGGCGTTTTGCAGCTCGGTGTGCAGGTCGGGCGAATTGGCAAACTGCTCTCGTGTGTTGTTGGCGGCCTGCTGCTGCAAGATCCTGGATTCGCTGACCTTGCCCAAAATTGTGCCGTTCACATAGCGCAACTGGTCCTGCTCGCTGGTGTCATTGCCAAACAGGTCATTGAGCTTGCTGATCAGCTCGGCCATGTACACCTTCTGCTGTTCCTGCACGCTGCCGCTGCCAGCCTCGGTAATTGGGGCCAATTTGGGTGTTTCACCGTTGGACAAAGGCAGAGTGCGCGCACCTTGGTCTTTCAGGTGATGGTGCGTCAGCACCACCTTGGACAAGTCAATGCCTTCACGCTCGCGGCCAAACTCCAGCAGCGGCAGCAGCCGCTTATAAAAGATGGCGCGCTTTTCGATGCCGGTGTTGCCGTAGTCGAAGATTTGCGACAAAAAGGTGTACAGCCGCAGATAGTTTTGCAGCACGTCCAGGATGAAGCCTTCTTCAATCGCCTGCCGCATCGAATAGACGTGAAACGGCTTGGGCAGGTTGTCAGCCGCCGGTTTGCGTGCGGGGTCGGGCCGGGTGCCAAACAACTCCAGCGTCTTGTTCTTGGGCGTGGCGGTAAAGGCCACAAAGGTGATGCCACCGTCTTCGGCGCGGCTGGCCATCTGCGCGGCCAAAATATCCTCGGTGCTGATCTCGCCGCCGTCGTTCAGCTCTTGCAGTTCTTCGGGGCTCAGCACGGCCTTGAGTTTGCTGGCGGCTTCACCGGTCTGCGAGCTGTGCGCCTCGTCGGCAATCACGGCAAAGCGCTTGCCCTGTGTGGCGGCCAGTCTGCGCACCGCCTCCAGCGCAAACGGAAAGGTCTGGATGGTGCAAACCACGATCTTCTTGTCGCCCGACAGCGCCTCGGCTAATCTGCCGCTCTTGCTGCCGTCCTGGTTGGTGATGGTGGCCACCACGCCGGTGGTGCGCTGAAAGTCAAACAGCGCCTCTTGCAACTGCACGTCGATCACGTTGCGGTCAGACACCACCAGCACGGTGTCAAACACCTTCTGGTTTTTCGCGTCATGCAGCTCGGCCAGAAAGTGCGCAGTCCAGGCGATGGAGTTGGTTTTGCCCGAACCTGCGCTGTGCTGGATCAGGTATTTGCCGCCGGGGCCTTCGACCAGAATGGCCGCTTGCAGTTTGCGCGTCACGTCCAACTGGTGGTAGCGCGGGAAGATGATGGCCTCAATCTGCTTTTTCTTATTGCGCCTTGCGATCAGGTAGCGGCCCAGTATCTCCAGCCAGCTTTCACGCGCCCAGACCTGTTCCCACAAATAAGCGGTGCGGTGACCACCGGCGGCGTTGACCGGGTTGCCTGCTGCGCCATCGTCACCCAGGTTGAAGGGCAGAAACACGGTGGCCGGGCCAGCCAGTTGGGTGACCATGGCGACCTCTTGGTTGCTGACGGCAAAGTGGATCAAGGCACCGGACGGGAACGTCAGCAAGGGTTCAGCCCCCTGCCCTTTGGGCTTGGGCTGGCGGTCAAAGCGGTATTGGTCAATAGCATCGCCAATGCTTTGGGTGAAGTCGGTCTTGAGTTCGACCGTGGCCACCGGCAGGCCGTTGAGGAACAGCACCACATCAATGCTGTTTTCGTTATGCAATGAGTAGCGCACCTGGCGCACCACACGCAGGCGGTTGGTGGCGTAGCGGGCCACCGTGCTAACGTAGCGCCTTCACGGGCGCACTAGGAGTCGCGCCCGCGCGACGAATGACTTTGCATGTTTGAATTCTTCGCATGACATGCAAAGACTTGACTTGCCAGGGACTAATTAAGTGCCATATCGGCCTCTAGCCCTTGTGGAATATGCGCTAGTAGCTATTGAAACCATAGTTACTACGCCGCACCCCGCACATCAATCTGGCCGGTGACAGCAGCGGAGATCAGCGCGGTGCGGCGCTCTTGCAGCAGATCGATCGCGCGTTGGGCTTCGGCGGTGAGAGCATCGAACTCGTTCACCAGTTCTGTGATCCGGCAAACGATCAATTCTTGTTCTTGCAGCGGTGGGAATCCAAATCTCAGGTCCTTCACGATGTCAGTATTCAAATTCGGCTGGACGCGGGGATGCGCCACGAACGACGTTGGCAATCATGCGCAAGGGCTTCATCTCCCAATGCTCCGGCACATTCCCCAGCCAATCGATGCCGGACGGCTTCAGGGGGGCGTTGGGGTTCAGGCCCCGAGTGACGGCATGGGAGATGACGGCCTGGCGCTTTTCTTTCAGCAACGCCATCAGCCGCCGCTGCTCTGCCACCAGCGCATCAATCTTCGCGGTTTCGCGGTCGAGGAAGGCGGCGATTTGGGTTTGTTCGGGGAGAGGTGGCATCCCGAGCAGAATGTTTCGCATCTCGGAATAGTTCGTACTCCAAAGGTCGGCAACTATTCCTTTGCCATAGCGATAAAACTCTTCTTGAAATGGCTGAGTTCCTGGCCGTACATCACCAACCGGGCATCGGGGTTCAGGCTGGTCAGATGTTCACCAGCCACGCTGAGCATGCCGCCGGTGCCTGCGGTGGGGTCTTACAGGCTGCGCACCACGCCCGGCTTGGTCAGCGCCGCATCGTCTTCAATGAACAGCAGGGTGACTTTGCGCGATTTGGCTTTGGCGTTGGGTGAATTCCTCTAGCGGGCAGGCGGTGGTCACCGGACCGGGACAGCGTATGCGCGCCTGCGGCGCACAACCCTCGGTGTGCTCAATGGCCTGCTGCAAGCCGCGTTTGATGCGGTCGCAGGCTGTGCTCACGTCAAGCGTTGGCACAGCGTGACAGGCCCAATTGCAGTCCGGCCTATTCTTGCGCTTCACCCGAATGGTGCGCCAGCCTGCCCGGAAAATACTCAGTCGCGGCCAAGCCTTCGAGCAGCAGGCCATAGTCGAGGTGGTCACGCATCAGGCGCTTGAGTTCGTGGGTGATGGCCAACCGGGCGTAGGTGACGGTCATCGGCGGCTGTTTCAGCAATTTGCGGGCGTGCCAGCGGGCGCGCTCCATCAATGCGACACGCGGCATGACTTCACTCACCACGCCCAGTGCCAGCGCCTGCGCGGCATCAAGCTGCTGACCGGTCAACAAGAAATAGCGCCCACGGTTCATCCCCAACAACAAGGGCCACAGCACCTGCACACTGTCGCCGGGCACGAGGCCCTCGCCGTAATGCGGTGCATCCTGAAACATCGCATCATCTGATGCCAGCACGATGTCGCATAACAGGCCAAGTTCGGCATGGATGGTGGCTGGGCCGTTGATTGCGGCAATCATCGGCACCCGAATTTCAAGGTGGTTGTAAATCAGCCGCTGCGCATGAACCAGCACGCGATCCCACACGGGCGCGGTGATGCCGGGGTGCGAGATGGACTCCTGAGCAATGAACTCGCTGCCACTGCCTGTCAGAATAACCACCCGGTTACCGGGGTCGGCGGCAATGTCCCCAAACGCGGCACCACATTCCCTGTGTGGGCCTGCGCCCCAGACCAGTTCGCCTCCGTTGCTGTGCAGCGTGACCTCCAGAATGCCATCGTTGCGCTGCATGTGCAGGTGTTTGTAGGAGTTGCAATAGTCTTCAAACTTAGCCATGTCGGTGTGATCGTCGTTGTGAAGTGGTCCGGCATACGACTGGCAGGCCGGAGAAAGCACCAATTGTTGCCGATCCTCGGGGTAACCAGCCGAAAGTCACTGAAAAGGAGGTGGGTGTCGTTGCCGATGCGGTGATGCCGGATGCAGATGATGAAGACGATTGATCGGGCTTGGCAATGGGTGGAGTTTGCATCTGGCCACTCCCTTTGCTGAGAAAGACGCGGTCAAGGCACTTGGTGCCCGCTGGGATGCCTCGAAAAAGTGTTGGTATATCGTTGATATGGCAGATCTCACGCCGTTTGCACGATGGATTCCAAACTTGGCTGCTGCGCTGGCTGTTTCGGGAACGACAACGCAAGCAACGAAGCAAAAGCTCAACCTGCCTGCACCGGGCGGCGTTTCAGCACCGGTCAACACTCAAGCACTTATCAGAGCTCCGGCAAATACAAATGCAGGCGTGGCGGACTGTGGTTGCCATGCACTGCCTCGGGAAGACTGCGTGCAATCCGCAAAGTCATGAATCTGCGAGTTGCGTCGTCGCTTGGGGGATTTGTCTTTCTGGGACGCGCCTGTTTGGTGCCCGAGCGTGTTGCCCGGTGATGCGGCATGGGTTGGGCAGATGCTTCGGTTGTGGGTTCGGTGCTTGGGTCGGTGGGGCATGCTCGGCTGTCTGCCAAAAACCCGCACTGGTTGCAGGCCCGCAGGAAATCTCCGGTCACAAAAAAGGGCAGAATCCAAAAGAATCCTACCCTTTTTGTGTGCTTCCTCAGGTATGGGAAACGTCATGACGGCAAACCGTCAATCAGGTGTGAGCGTAAGAGTTGTCCTTGATCATCTACGGGGCTCCTTCACCGAGGGTGAAAACTCGGTCACGAGTGAATTCTGCGCCAGTTGTTTTGCATAGTCAACAACAACTTTATTGGGCACTTGTCACAATGGTTTTTGTTCAGTTTGGTGCGCTTGGATGCTGGTCTCGACGTTGACCCAGCATCAGGTCTGGTTTGTTCGAACGATCTCTCTGAGCGACCTTTACCCGTGACCATCTGAACTCCAGAGTTGTCTGCTTTCGTTAATATTGATAGACTCTTGGCATTGGGGGGGTAGCTCAGTTGGGAGAGCGCTGCGTTCGCAATGCAGAGGTCGTGGGTTCGATCCCCATCCTCTCCACCAATTAAAAAGCCTAACCCTTATCGGTTGGGCTTTTTTCTGCCTGTCGCGCCAGTACTGGCGCGGTCCCGGGCGGCGGTGCGTTGTCGGCCAGTCGGAAATGCCCCCGTTTTCCTGTCCGCCAACACCCAGAATCCCCTCTTTTTTCCATTTGACCTGTGGCTGCCCGATGTTCGACCCTTCGATCTCATGCGGGTTTCAGGCCGATGGTTGGGCGGCAACTGCGTTGACCAGAAACATTGCAAACCTGTTCTACGCATCGAATTCGTCAATCAACCTTTGCTGCGCATCACAGTCCGACGGCGGCAAGTTGCTCTTTCGCCAGATCAGACTCAAGGTTTTCGGCTGGTGGTGATTTGGAGCATAAGGGACAACATGCAGACCAATGTTTTGGCGCTGCACTGCGCGAGGTGTCCACAACGTACCCACAATCCCCATCGGCTGGTGCTTGGCCGGGCGATCTCCGTCCGATTCAGGCCATCGGCCAAGGACAACGATCACGGCCGGACGGCTTCGAGCGCCCAGACCACATGCTCGCGCACTAGCGGGCTGGGGTGCTCAAGGCGCGTTTGCAGCACGGCTGCGAGTTCACGGCGTGTCTCGGGGAGGGCACTTGCCACCCGCAACGCGTTGCCCAGCGCCACGGCAATGTTGCGCAACCAGCGCAGGTGGCCAATGCGGCGAATCGGGCTGCCCTGCGTGAAATGCAAAAAATCTGCTTCGCTCCAGGCAAACAAGGCCGCCAGCGGGCGATTTACCAACGCGGCGCGGGCATCAAAGTCAGCCAATTCGCTACGCCTGGCAAATTTGTTCCAAGGGCAAATGAGCTGGCAGTCGTCGCAGCCATAAATTCTGTTGCCCATCAGCGCGCGCAGCTCCGGCGCAATCGGTCCAGGGTGCTCGATCGTCAGGTAGGAAATGCAGCGCCGTGCATCCAACTGGTACGGCGCAACAATCGCTTTGGTTGGGCAAACCTCAAGGCAGGCCTGGCAACTGCCGCAATGGCTTGCAACCGGCGCAGTGGGCGGCAGTGCCACATCGACATAAATTTCACCCAGAAAAAACATTGACCCGCCGCTGCGATTGAGCAGCAGCGTGTGTTTGCCGCGCCAGCCCTGGCCACTGCGGGCTGCCAGCTCGGCCTCCAGAACCGGCGCCGAGTCGGTGAAAACCCGGCAAGCCAGCGGCGACAACCCGGTGGCGATGTGTTCAGCCAGACTTTGCAGGCGGCTGCGCAACACCTTGTGGTAATCACGGCCACGGGCATAAACTGACACGATGGCCTGTGCCGGCGCCCCGAGCCGGTCCAATTCCGCCACCTGCCATTGTGCTGGCGTAGTGACTGGCAGATAGTCCATGCGCGCGGTGATCACGCTCAAGGTGCCGGGCACCAGTTCGGCCGGCCGGGCGCGTTTCAGGCCGTGCCGTGCCATGTAAGCCATGTCGCCCTGAAAGCCTTGCGCCAGCCACGCAGATAATCCGGGCTCTGCACTGGCCAAATCGATCCCGGCAATGCCAATTTGGGAGAATCCCAACTGAAGCCCCCAGTGTTGAATTCTGGAGACCCACAAGCCACCATCGATATGTGTTCTGAAGCTGTTCACCTCCCCATTGTAAAAACTGCGCTCTGGCACAACGAGGATGCCACCCGGCAATTTGCCCAGACCCTGGCGGCACAAGCCGCCCTGCGCCATGCGTTCATCGAATTGCGTGGTGAGCTTGGCGCGGGCAAGACCACGCTGGTGCGGCATCTGTTGCGCGCGCTGGGGGTTCAGGGACGCATCAAAAGCCCGACCTACGCGGTGGTTGAACCCTATGAACTGCCCGGCCTGA
>DAOSLL010000177.1:0-7041 GCA_035368905.1 Rhodoferax sp. | reverse complement strand
AGGTCAGGCGGATTCTTGAGGGCCAACGCAATCCCTTGCGGGCCGGAGGTGGCAAATTGCAGCTCAAACTCGCCCTCCAGCACCGAACACAGTGTCAGCAGGTTGGCTGGTGTGTCATCAATGACGAGAATGCGTGCGTGTTGGGCCGTCATGTCGAGTCTTCGCTGGCAGGTGTGTCGTGATTGTGGGTGATGAGGCGCAGGCGCGTCAGCACTTGGCCGAAGTGCATTTCTTGCAACATGGGTGCCAGAGCATCCACTTCTGCTGCCAAGTTTGTGCCCTTGACAAGATGCTGGAGCGACTTGAAGAGTCCAATGGCAGAGAATTTGTTATCTTCCAGCAAGGGCGCAAGCTGGTTGACAAGATTCTTGAACGCATCAAAGTCCACTGGCTTGAGGGGCTCGGGTGGCTGCGGCAGGGCAAGCGCATCAGGTGTGTTGGGCAGCCACCTGGCAAGTGCCAATTTCAGTGCCGCAAGTGAGACCGGCTTGGTCAGGAAATCGTCCATGCCAACTGTCAGGCAATGTTGACGGTCTTCTTCAAAAGCATCAGCGGTCAGGGCAATGATCGGCAGGCGTGGGTTCTGGCTATCCGCCTCCCATTGCCTGATCCTCTTGGTGGCAACAAAGCCGTCCATCACTGGCATCTGCAAGTCCATCAAAATCAGATCAACCCGCCTGGGTTGATCGCTGCTGCCATCGGGTGCAACTTGCGCAATGATCTCAACGGCCTGTTGGCCATCATGGACCACAGACACGGTTAAGCCCATGCTGTTCAACAAGGATTCGATCACCATGCAATTCACCAGGTGGTCTTCTGCCACCAGCACATGACCGTGCAGCAGAGTGACGGCGTTGTCAGATTTGGCGTCCAGCGCCAGTCGGTCATGTTTGCGACTGTCTGGCGTGTCGGTGATCGGTTGAACCTGCACCCGAAACCAGAACCGGGAGCCCTGGCCTGGCTCGCTGCTGACACCCGCATCGCCCCCCATGGCATGGGCGAGATGGCGAACAATCGACAAACCCAGCCCCGTGCCGCCAAACTCACGGGTGGTCGAACTGTCGGTTTGCGAAAACGGCTTGAACAGCAAACCCAGCTTGTCGGCTGCGATGCCAATGCCGGTGTCGTTGACGGCGAACTCCAGCACGCTGGTGTTCTCGCTGCGATCAATCTCCCTGGCTTCAATGCGCACTTGCCCGGTGTGCGTGAACTTGATGGCATTGCCGACCAGGTTGGACAGCATCTGGCGCAGGCGATTTGAATCAGCCAAATAGCGCTGATCAGACGCACCATGCCACTGGCTGTCAAGTTGCAAACCCTTGGCCTGCGCCGCTCCGGCGAACAGGTTGGCGGTTTCATGGATCATTGCCTCAGGGGCAAACGCGGTGCTCTCCAACTGGAACTTCCCAGCTTCTATTTTTGACAAATCCAGGATGTCGTTGAGCAGCGTCAGCAAGGATTGGCCGCTCGACAGAATGGTGCGGGCGTAGGCATTGCGGCGGTCTTCTTGCAGACTGGGTATCAGCAGCAGTTGCGCCATTCCCAGAATCCCGTTCATCGGGGTGCGAATTTCATGGCTCATGGTTGCGAGAAATCGGCTTTTTGCCAAATTTGCCTGCTGCGCCTCGCGGGTCGCGCCAACCAAGTCAGTGATGTCAACCCGAAAGCCGACGATGTGACCAGTCGTTGTCTTGCGTTCGACGCTTCGCATCCAACGACCATTGTCAACCTGCTGAATCAATACACCGCCACTTTGATGGGCAGCAACCCGCTCTGTCACCCATGCATCAATGCTCCCCTTCAAGGGCTCGCCTTGACCGCGTTCTTTCCAGATACGTACCATTTCTTCAAATGTTCGTCCCGGCTCAATCACATCGGCGATCGATGGATACACCTGCCGGTACTTTTCATTGCAATATGACAGTCGGTCCTGGGGGTCAAAAATAACAAAGGCCTCGTCGATCACATCAATGGCGCTGCGAAACCTGTCTTCGCTTGCTATCAGTTTCAGTGACTTCTCGTCAACCAGATGCTCCAGGCGACTGTTGATCTGCTCGTACTCCAGGAGTGCCTTGCGCAAAGTGCGTGCCAAAACGCCAATTTCGTCACCAGATTGATCCTTCGGAATTTCATTGACCCGCCCATTGATCCCATTCTGACAAGCTGCAGCCAATAGGTTAAGGCGTCGCGTCATCCGTCGAGCCATCAAACCGGACATGCGCCATACCAGCGCACCAAGAAGAATGGCCAGCGAAATTGACACAAGCAAACGCTGGAAGATCGGTCCGATCAGCGGGTTGTTGACGGAATAGACCGTCAAAGAGAGCGGCCCGCCGTCAATTGCTTCGTCAATGGTTAACCCGAAAGTTACCTCTGAATACCGACTTGAATGCTTGCCTGGATAGGCTGCAATGAGCCTTTCCTTGTGAAATAGGGCAACACCGGTGTTTTCATCAAGCGCCGATGCACGCTTTTGAAACGGCTGGAAGATGTCAATCACACTCACCAGCGCACCGATGGCATCCTTCGTGTAAGGGAAGATAACCGGATAAATGGTCAGCAAGCCTGGATGGTTGCCACTCACGATAACTTCAACTCGGGAGCGTTTTTCCGACAACACGGTGGCCACTGCCTGAGCAAGCTTTTCCGGTTCAAGGCTGATTGCAGGATCGCCCAAAACGTGGCGTCCACGGTAATCCAGCAGTTCAATCTGTCCCCCGCCGGTCTTTTTCTTTCTGTCGCGCAAGAATGGCTTGAGATAGGCATCGCGACCGGTTGAATCAGTCAAGGCGGTCCAGACCAAAGAGTTTGCACTCAGTTGTCTGAGTTCACCCATTTCGCTGTTGATGTCTCCTGAGAGAACCTCACCAATCACGCTCGCAGCGCTTTGGTGTGCTTTTGCCTGATTCGTCGCAATCTCCACCAAAGTCAGGATCATTGAGACGGTACCCAGGACCACTACAACCAGCATGGTCATCATGAACGCGGTTCGCTTGATGCGCAGCTCTAGCGACTGGTCATTCTCGTTTAGCCAGGGAACCCGGATCACACCGAACTCCGCTCATTCAAGAACATATCAGTGCTTTCGGGGTGTGAGTGAGATCGGAATCAACTTGTCATCTGCCGTATATCGGGCAAAAAACACGTTGTCCGCAGAAAGGGCATCATGCCGGTCCGTTGTAAAAGGTTTGGGGTATCGCTGTACCAAGCCATCATGGGCACCGAGTTTTTCCAACGCGTCGCGAATCTTGGCCCGGTCCGTGCTTCCAGCCCGGTTAACTGCTTTCGCCAAAAGATGGGTGAGATCATAAGCATGAGCAACGCCGACTGGACTTTTCACCTGATCTGCAGCGTTGATCTGGTACTTCGTTTTCAGCGCCAGCAGGACGCGCCGGGATGCAGGCGAATCGAGCCCAACGAAGCTGAAGGTTTGAATCACCGTAAAATCCACCAATCTCAGTGAGTCTCCGGCCATGGCGGCGAAATCGCCACCTGTCACGCCCCAATGCGAGATAACCGGCAAGCGCTGGATTTCCGGCAGAGCGGCGATCTCCTTGACCAAAACGGCGCCTTCGGCTTCGTTCGCGACAAGAATAATGGCTTGGGCACCTGCCAAACGCAGTTCAGTGTATTGGTTCAGCAGTGAGGTGTCGCCCCAGTTGTACCAACGTTGCCCAACCAGTTGACTGCCTGCCGATGCTGCGGCCCTTTCTATCGCAAGCTGATTGCTTCGTCCCCAGGCGGTGTTGGGCAGTAGCACCCCAAGCCTGCTTGCCTTGTATCGTTGTCTGGCGAAACGGACAAAAGCCGGACCAGCCCAACTGTCCTTCAAAGACAGGCGAAAAGTAAAGCTTGGTCGATGGGTATGCTCGGTGATCGGGTCAGCCGAACCCCATGGGTCTAGCAGTGGCATACCAAGTTCCTGAGCAACAGGTACGCATTCGATATAAACCGGACTGAACTTGCCACCAAAGACGGCGACCAAATCCGGGACCTTGGCCAGTTCACGCAAGTTGTCGACGCCCATTGCCGACAAGGACCGATTGTCCTTGGTGACCAATGCGAGCTTGCGTCCATCCAAAACGCCACCAGTTTGATTGATCTCATCGATGGCAATTTGCATTCCTTGCTGAACTGCCTGAGCCGATGAGCTGGTTTTGTGACCGAACTCTGCATCAAGGCCAATAAAAACAGGCCCGCCTGAAAAAGCTCGCTGAGTCAACAGAAGGATGAAGGCAAAAGCAGCAAATTTCATCTTCATGACGAGCCTCAAATGCGAATTCTCAATCACTGGCACAACCTTGCGAAGCTTCTCGACCTTTGATCGGTTTGGGGGCTCTCGGCAACGAACCAACAACGCTGCTGACTTGACCAATGGGAAAGTCCCTGATGTCAATGGTAGACGTTTTACCAGAGTCCGGTGGGCTATCTTTGATCTAACTCAATAGACAAATCGATTGCACGCTGCGACGACAGACGACACCTGTTGCTTGAAGGGTCGGGCCATAAGTCTGTCGGACACATGGATCGCGCAGCGAAAATCAACCCCAGCGGCGCGGCCAGTTTGTGCTGAATTGGCAGACACATAGCCCAGTTGTGGGACAAAAGACCGGTGCAAAATGGGCCGCTACGGTCGGTTCGCCGCCAAGGTTGCCTAAGTCCGGCAGGCTCCCAGCCGCTCAATTGGAATATCAAATTCCGGTGATCAAGTTGCCCACGACAAGTGGCAACTTCAGAGCGAGCCGTACCACTTGCCTCGGACAGCGTGGTAGTGCTGCCGGGTAAGGCTTTTAATCTCTAACAAGTCAAGTCTTTACACATCATGCGAAGAATTCAAACATTCAAAGTCATTCGTCGCGAGGGCGCGACTCCTACAAATTCAAATTGGCGCCGACTGTTTGTGTAGGAGGCGCGCCCTCGCGACGAAGGCTCATCGATTCCGGCTCGGCCGGCTTAGGCCCGGGTCTTTTCAGTCGATCACCTGCCAGGCCGAAAGCCGCAGCGGCCAATGCATTGCCCCACGCAGCATCGCAAGTGCGCTTGCACGGCTGAAGTTCACGCGATTGGTGGCAACATGCACCCAGCCATCACAATACTGCCAGATACTGATTGATTTGACGCCTTGATAACCGACCCATACTCATACATGACTTCCAGCAACACCAGCCTATACGCCCAGCGCCGCGCCGCAGTGGCCGAAAAAATCGGCCCCGCTGGCATCGCCATCATCCCCACGTCACCCGAACAGCAGCGCAACCGTGACAGCGATTTCCAGTTTCGCCATGACAGTTACTTCTTTTACCTGTGCGGCTTTACCGAGCCCAAAGCCTGGCTGCTGATCACCGGCGATGGCCAAAGCACGCTGTTTTGCCAGCCCAAGGACCGCGAGCGTGAAATCTGGGACGGGTTGCGCCTCGGGCCTGAAGCGGCGCTGCAGACGCTGGGTGTCAGCAGCGCCTTTTCGGTCGACCAGCTCGATGCAAAGTTGCCCGGTCTGCTAGATGGTCGAGATGCCGTCTGGTACCCGTTTGCCACCCACAAGGGGCTGGAAACCCGCATTGACGGCTGGCTCGGCGGCTTGCGTGCGCGGGTGCGCTACGGCACGCTGGCACCTGAGCAGCAGCGCGATGTGTGCGGCCTGCTCGATGAAATGCGCCTGGTGAAAGATGAGCATGAGCAGTCCGTCATGCGCCGCGCCGCGCAGATCAGCGCCGCGGCCCATGTGCGTGCCATGCGGCATTGCGCTGGCATGATCCGACAATGCCAGGAGGTGCGTGAATACCACCTCGATGCTGAGCTGCTGCACGAATTCCGCCAGCATGGCTCGCAGTATCCGGCCTATGGCTCGATCGTCGCGTCCGGTGGCAATGCTTGCGTGTTGCACTACCGTGCCGATGCCGGCCTGGTCCATAGCGGCGAGCTGGTATTGATTGATGCCGGTTGTGAGCTTGATGGCTATGCGTCTGACATCACCCGGACTTTTCCGGCCAATGGCATCTTCACGGGGCCGCAGCGCACGCTGTACGAGTTGGTGCTGGCCTCGCAGCAGGCAGCCATTGCAGCCACCAAGGCCGGTGCGCGCTTTACTGACCCGCACGATGCCACGGTGAAGGTGCTGGCCCAAGGCATGCTTGATGTCGGCCTGTTGGACCAAAACAAGGTTGGACTGGTTGAAGATGTCATCGAAAAACGCGCCTATTTCCAGTTTTACATGCACCGCGCCGGTCACTGGATTGGCATGGATGTGCACGACTGCGGTGCTTACACCGAACCCGGCGAAGTTGGCCATTTCAGCACCCGCAAGGACGCGCTTACCGGCGAGATCATCAAGGACCGACCCGCGCGCATTTTGCGCTCCGGCATGGCGCTCACCATAGAGCCCGGCATTTACGTGCGCCCGGCAGCGGGAGTGCCCGAGCAGTTTCACAACATCGGCATCCGCATCGAAGACGATGCCATCGTGACCGACACCGGCTGCGAACTGATCACGCGTGACGTGCCGGTCAGCGTGGCCGATATTGAGGCCTTGATGCGCGGATGAGCTTTTTGCCAACCCGTTCTTGATCCACCCGTGAACATGGACAGCAAAAACGGCGTTCAGTCGCTGGAAATCGGCATCGGCATCTTGCGTGCCATCAGCAGCGGCCACCACGCCATGATGCTCAAGGACATTGCCGGTGCCACCGGCATGTCGGCCTCCAAGGTGCACCGCTACCTGGTCAGCCTGGTGCGCTGCGGGCTGGTCGAGCAAGACCCGGCGAGCTCGCGCTACGACCTTGGTCCGCTTGCCTTGAGTTTGGGCCTGGCGGCAGTTGATCGGCTGGACCGGGTCAAGCTGGGAATGGCGGCGATTGAAACTTTGCGGGACGAGATCAACCAGACCATCGCGCTGGCGGTCTGGAGCGACAACGGCCCGGTGATTGTCCGTTCGGTGGCCCCCGAGCGTCCGATCACCGTCAATGTGGTCACCGGCACCGCGCTGCCCCTGCTGAGTTCGGCCGGTGGCCGGGTTTTTGCGGCACACCTGCCCCGGTCTGAGAC
>DAOSLL010000176.1:0-7096 GCA_035368905.1 Rhodoferax sp. | reverse complement strand
GCCGCCAGGCAAAAAGATATACACCGCATCAGCACCAGAGGCGCGCATTTTGGACAGCTCGGTGCCGTAATCGAGTTGGCTCAGGGGCGTGTACTCCTCAGAGACGATGGTGCCCTTGAAAAAGCGCTTGAAGCCAGTCAGCGCGTCCTTGCCTGCCGGGTAGTTGGGGGCCAGCAGCGCTACCTTTTTGAAGCCCTTGTCCTGCACCGTCTTGCCAACCGCTTCGTGCAGGTTGTCGTTTTGGTACGAGGCACTGAAAAAATACGGGTTGCATTGGGCACCGGCGTACTGCGACGGACCGGCGTTGGCACTGATGTAAAAGGTCTTCGAGTCAAAAATCGGCTTGCCAACCGCCAGCATGACGTTGGAAAACACCACGCCGGTCATGAAATCGACCTTGTCTTTCTTGACCAGCCGGTCCGCCGTTTGCTTGGCCGCATCCGGGCTGGCCTGATCGTCAGCCACGATGACTTCCACCGGCAAACCACCAAACTTGCCACCCGAGTGTTTGAGCGCCAGGTTGAAGCCGTCACGGATGTCAATGCCAAGGGCCGCACCCGGCCCGGACAGGGTGCTGAGCATGCCAACCTTGACCTTGTCGGCGGCCAGTGCCGACCCGCTTGCCAAGGTAAGCGCTGCCGCAGCAGTCACGGTGAGGCGCAATGCCTTTGTGCAGATTGCTTTCATCGGGGATGTCCTATCAAAAGTTCGAGAAAAGAAGCCAGGCGAAACGGTCGATTATCCGAAAAAAAGCGCGTCACCCACCGCCATGCCGGATCGGGCTGGAAGATTCCACCGAACACCACATGTGCACCTTTGACACATAAGCCCCGGCAACTGCAACCGCCATCGGCTCAGTTCCAAACGCAACAAACCCAAACTGCTGGTACAGGCTTTGCGCTGCACTGTTGCCGGTCGTCACCGTGAGCTGCACCACCTTGACCTCAGGCCGACTGCCCAGAAAATTCCAGGCGCTGCAGAGCAACTGGCGACCCAGCCCGCGTTGACGGTATGGCGCCCTGACATACAGGCCAAACAGGGTCGCTTTGTGGCGGGTTTTTTCGCGCGACTCAAAGGCCAGGCCGACCACACCTGCCAGGACTTCGCCGTCCCACGCGCCAAACACCGCCTCGCCCGCCGTCTCTGTGATCTGAAGACGGGCTTGCCACCAGCTCAGCGGCAAGGCCGAGCGCTCTGCCACACTGGAGGTGAACGCCTGTGGCTGCAGCGCATAGGCTTCGAGCATCAGGCCACGGTAGGTCGCAGCGCACGCCGGGGTCAGGCGTTGCAGCTTGATGGGTGTCGCCATGCGCTGGTACCAATGCAGTCAAGGTTCACAAGGAACAGATATTATGTTAACAATCAAAAATATAGCTAGTAACGCAGTCTGCATAAGGGCTGGATGCCGATTTGGCAGATAAAACCCTGGCAGCTTGCGCCGTCGGCCTAGCCCATGTTCCTTTGAGAACGCCTGCCCCGCGTGCGGGGTTGGGATGCTCAATGGCAACAAAAAAAGCCTGAACACAGCTATTTCGCCAACGCTTTGAGGGCCAGCTTGATGCCATCGCTCACCCCCACATCGTTGGGCAAGGCTTTCAGGGCCGCAGCGGCCTCGCGGTCGCTGTAACCCAGCGCCAGCAACGCTTGCAAGATGTCAGTCTGGGCATCGCTGGCCACCGTGGCCACCACACCGATGTCAGGCCCGAGCTTGCCTTTGAGCTCCAGCAACAGGCGCTCGGCAGTTTTCTTGCCGATGCCTGGCACCTTGACAAGCCGACCGGCCTCCTGCAAGGTGATGGCCTGCGCCAGCTCGGCCACGCTCATGCCCGACAGCACCGACAAGGCGGTGCGCGGCCCGACCCCCGAAATCTTGATCAACTCGCGAAACGCCGCACGCTCGGCTGCGCTGGCAAAGCCGTACAAAATCTGCGCGTCCTCGCGCACCACAAAATGCGTCAGCAGGCTGACTTTGGTGCCCAGCTCGGGCAGGTTGTAAAAAGTGCTCATCGGCACCAATACCTCGTAGCCAACGCCGTGACAGTCGATGATGACTTCGGGCGGATTTTTGTGGTCCAGCGTGCCTGTCAATTTGCCGATCATTTTTTGCCTATCATGGGTGACCTTTTTAAAGATTCCTCCAGGACATTATCAACTTGATCCTTCGCCACCTGTTTTCCCCATCCAAACAACTGCGAACAAGGCGATCAGACCGAGTGGCGTCTGATTTGGCTGCTATGGATAAGTAATTTACCAAAGCCGGGCTAGGCAGTGGATAATTAAACTGTAAAAACATACAGCTTTTAGGCGAAATGATGAACTCTCTAGAACTCTGCGCAGGTGCTGGTGGTCAAGCCCAAGGCTTGGAGCGCGCTGGCTTCCAGCATGAGGCCTTGGTTGAAATTGACACACCTGCATGCAATACATTGCGTTTGAACCGCCCCCACTGGAATGTGATTGAAGGCGACTTGACCGAGTTTGACGCACGACCCTTTCGTGGTGTCGATCTGGTGGCTGGCGGTGTGCCGTGTCCGCCATTTTCAAAAGCCGGAAAGCAGTTGGGTGAAGGAGATGCGCGTGACATGTTCCCCCACGCCATTCGTGTGGTTGACGAAACCAGGCCGCAAGCCGTCATGCTTGAAAACGTGAGAGGGCTGTTCGATGATGTCTTTGTTGACTACCGGCAAAAGATATCCAGACAACTGCGAGCGTTGGGCTACTGGACGGACTGGCATCTGTTCAATGCGGCTGACTTTGGCGTGAGTCAGTTGCGCCCCAGGGTCGTGTTTGTTGCACTGCAATGCGACGTTGCCGAACATTTCAGATGGCCAGCGCCCAGCCTGAAACTCCCCCCCACGGTCGGCCAGCTTCTTCATGATCTGATGCACATGCATGGTTGGCGAGGTGCAGATGCCTGGCGCGATCTGGCCAATGACATTGCGCCCACATTGGTGGGTGGCAGCAAAAAACATGGCGGCCCGGATCTCGGGCCGACACGCTCGCGCCAGGCCTGGGCAACATTGGGCGTGGATGGGCGAGGCCTGGCAGACGATGCGCCCGCAGCAGACTTTGTCGGAATCCCCAGATTGACAGTACGCATGTGCGCTCGCATCCAGGGCTTTCCTGACGACTGGCAGTTTGTTGGAAAAAAGACACCCATCTATCGACAGGTGGGTAACGCTTTCCCGCCGCCGGTGGCGCATGCTGTCAGTGCAGAAATCGCTGCGGCCATCGAAAAAGCCGCCGCAGTTCGAGTTCATAGAAGGGCCGCATGATGGCAACGCAGGTAAAGCAATTGGAACCCAGGAAAAAAGGCGCTCGCGCGAAACTGCGCGCGCATTTTTTGGCCAATTTGGGCCGGGTGATTGAGGCCGACGAACTGCGTCTCGTTGCAGGCAATATCAGCGAGTGGGCGCGGCGTATCCGGGAACTGCGCACCGAAGAAGGTTATCTGATCCTGACAAACCATGACCGTGCTGACCTGAAGCCAGGCGAATACGTTCTTGAAACCGCCAAACCCCAGCCTGCTTTTGCCCGGGGCATCTCCAAGGAAACACGCGCGTTTGTGTTGGACCGTAACGGCTTCACTTGCCAAATGTGCGGCGCGGTTGCAGGTGAGCCACACCCATTTGACGCTACACGCAAAACACGCCTGCATATTGGCCATGTGATCGACAAAAGCCTGGGCGGCTCTGACGAAGCCAACAATTTGAAGGCCATTTGCTCTGTCTGTAACGAGGGTGCTGCCAACATCACCCTCCAGCGTCCAGACCTCAACAAGCTGCTGGTGCAGGTACGCCGGGCCACGGCAGCAGATCAACGTGAACTACTCAAATGGCTCAGGCAGAAGTTCAAAGAATGAGTGACTCGCCAAGTTGAAGTCGATCTCGGTAGCGCGTTGTGCGCCAGCGTGAATCACAGTGGCAAGCACGCCGATTACCAAATCTGCGCGTCCTCGCGCACCACAAAATGCGTCAGCAGGCTGACTGTGCCGCCTGCTTCGGGCAGGTTGTAAAACGTGCTCATCGGCACCAATACCTCGTAGCCAACGCCGTGACAGTCGATGATGACTTCGGGCGGATTTTTGTGGTCAAGCGTGCCTGTCAATTTGCCGATCATTTTGTACCTATCATCAATAACATTTCAAAGAATTATCAACGTGATCCTTCGACACATTTTTTCTCCGCCCAGCAACACCCGGCTGGCGCACCTGTGCGGCCCGATGGACGTGCATTTGCGCAGCCTGGAGGCCGCATTGCAGGTCCGAATAGCGCACCGCCACGAGCAGTTCAAGGTCGATGGCAGCAAGGCCAACGCCCGGCGCGGCATGGACATGCTGCAGGCGCTGTATGAGCTGGCCGCACGCCCGATTGAGCCACGCACCGTGCAGTTGATGCTATCTGGCGATGGCGATGTCAATGGCACCGATGGTCCCTCGCTCAAAACCAGACGCGCCGACCTCAAGCCGCGCTCGATCAACCAGGCCACCTACCTGGACAACATCGCCAGCCATGACATCACCTTTGGCATCGGCCCGGCCGGCACCGGCAAAACCTACCTGGCCGTCGCCATGGCGGTCGATGCGCTGCAGCGCAGCACTGTGCAGCGCATTGTGCTGACGCGCCCGGCAGTCGAAGCCGGGGAACGGCTGGGGTATCTGCCGGGTGATCTGGCGCAAAAAATCGACCCCTACCTGCGCCCGCTGTACGACGCGCTGTACGACCTGATGGGCTTTGAGGCGGTGCAAAAAGCCTTTGAGCGCCAGACCATCGAGATCGCGCCACTGGCCTTCATGCGTGGACGCACCCTCAACACCGCGTTTGTGATTCTGGATGAAGCCCAAAACACCACGCCGGAGCAGATGAAGATGTTTTTGACCCGCATCGGCTTTGGCTCCAAGGCAGTGGTGACTGGTGACGTGAGCCAGATCGATCTGCCCGCCAACCAGTTCAGCGGCCTGATTGATGCCGAGCGGGTGCTCAAAAGCATTGAGGGCATTGCGATTTGCCGCCTGACCAGTGCTGACGTGGTGCGCCATCCGCTGGTGGCCCGCATCGTTGATGCCTACGACGCGCCAGGCCGGTTTAATCCGCATCCGCGTGACGATGCCCAGGCCGCGCCCGCCCGCACACGCTTGCGCAAGCTCGCCACCTGATTCAAGATGCTCTGTTATTAAGAGCTATCAGCGCATATTCCATAAGGGCTTGAGCCCTATTTCTTACAAACTTATGAAGCAACTGAGGCTTTCCCTGCAATTTGGCAAACTGGCCGACGCAGCGCAACACCGCGCCGCCCTGCCCCGCCACATGGTCAATCGCTGGATTCGCCACGCGCTGCAAGATGATGCTGAAATCACCGTTCGCATTGTGGGTACAGAAGAAGGCCAGGCGTTAAACCGCGACTACCGCCATAAAGACTACGCTACCAACGTGCTGACCTTTGATTACACGCAAGAGCCGCTGGTGACTGCCGACCTGGTGCTGTGCGCCCCGGTGGTGGCCAAAGAAGCCGCCGAACAGGGCAAAACGCTGCAAGCGCATTACGCCCACCTGCTGATTCACGGCACCCTGCACGCACAGGGCTGGGACCATGATGAGGATGAAGACGCCCAGGTGATGGAACTGCGCGAAAGCGAGATCATGGCGCGGCTGGGGTTTGACAACCCGTATTGACAGCACTGGCGCAAAGCCGTGCGCGTCGCTGAATTCCTCATTGAGTTGACAACTGCTTATCGCGCTGCAAAGCCGCGCATGCGTGGCCGGATTGACCTGCGCTGCTACCCAGCCGCAAGCACCAACATCTGCTGTTTGATGGCCGGATGGCATCGCAAGTGCGATTTCACCGTGACACAGCAGATTTGGCCAGTGAACGTCTGGCGCTGCTCCCTGGCATCGCCAGCCCGGGCGCAGGCTGCCCGCCGCTCAGACCGAGCGCTTGAACAGTGCCAACAGCGAACCAGCGAGCACAAACAGGCTGCCAAAGACGCGGTTCATGGCGCGGATGTGCGCGGGTTCCTTCAAGGCGCCCAGCACTTTGGCCGCCAGCGCGGTATAGCCGGTCATCACCACCAGGTCGGTAAACGCCAGCGTGGCACCGATGATCAGGTACTGCGGCAGCAGCGGCTCGGTCAGGCTGATGAACTGCGGCACCACCGCCAGCAAAAACACCGTGCCCTTGGGGTTGACCACGTTGATCATCCAGGCCTTTAAAATGAGCGAGCGCTGGGTCACGACTTCGCCTGCGTCCGATGCCGCCACCATCGGCCGCGCCGGTGCCCGCCATTGCGCGATGCCCAGCCACACCAGATAACCCACACCGAGCCACTTGACCACGGTAAACGCCATGCTGGAGGTGGCCATCAGCGCACCCAAGCCCACCCCGACCACAGCCAGTTGCGTCCAGATGCCCAGCACCAGCCCGAAAATGATGACGTAGCCGTATCTGAAGCCGTGGTTCAACCCCGCGCTCATCGAAGCAACGGCACCCGGGCCAGGCGAAATGCTGATGGCCCAGGAGGCCGCGAAAAAAGTCAACCAGGTAGAGAGTTCCATGGTTCAAGTCTAGCCGACCCACCGGCTACCTGGCATGCGCTGTTGACTCACCAGGAACAAATCCTCTGTTAGCAATCAAAACAGTAGCTAGCAACGCACAATACATCAGGGATGTAACCCGATTTGGCAGATAAAAACTGGGTGGGATGCAGCGCCTGCGATGGCGGCCTCAACCCCATGTTCCCTTGAGAACGCCCGGCCCGCGAGCGGGGTCGGGACGCTCGAAAGCGTTTTGCTGGCAGGCGCTGCCTTTGCGCACCCTACAACTGCGCGTTTTGCAGCGCCGTAATGCGTTCTTCCAGCGGCGGGTGCGTCATGAACAGGCGCTTGAGACCGCTACCGCCGCCACCGCTGATGCCGAAGGCGGCCATTTTTTCAGGCAGCGGCGGGGTATGCGCCTGCATCAGGCGTTGCAGTGCGGCAATCATGTTCTGCCGACCCGCCAATGTGGCGCCGCCGGCATCGGCGCGAAATTCGTGCTGGCGCGAGAACCACATGACGATGATCGAGGCGAGGACGCCAAGCACTAGTTCGGCGACGATCATGGT
>DAOSLL010000175.1:0-7108 GCA_035368905.1 Rhodoferax sp. | reverse complement strand
GGCGAAAAGCTTGAAGACCTGGAAACCTTCAACGCCCGCGAATTTGCCCAGGCCTTGCTGTCCTGACCAAATGCCCGCAGCGCCGTTGCAACGCAGCCAGGTCGGGCCTGTCGCCTTTGGGTTGCCTGCACCCCAAGGCAGTCAGGTGGTCCAGATCGAGGGCGACCGGTGCTGCAGCGTCGAACAATAAGGCCTCACTTTGAAAGAACACCCATGAACACCTTGCTTGACCATGTCCAGATTGAATCTGCCCCCAACCCCAGTGCTGCGGTCATCTGGTTGCACGGACTCGGCGCGGATGGCCATGACTTTGCCCCCCTGGTGCCGGAACTTGACCTGCGCCACTGTCCGCCAATCCGCTTTATCTTTCCGCACGCACCCAGCATACCGGTCACCGTCAACGGCGGTTTTGTGATGCCGGCCTGGTATGACATTCGGGGCACCGACCTGACCAGTCGGCAAGACGATGTCGGCATTGTCGCGTCCGAGTCCGCCATTTGCGCCCTGATCGAGCGGGAAATCGCGCGTGGCATACCGGCTGGGCGGATCGTGCTGGCCGGTTTCTCGCAAGGCTGCGCGATTGCCTTGCACACCGGTTTGCGTTATGCGTCGGCGCTGGCTGGCATCGTGGCGCTGTCGGGTTACCTGCCGCTGGCTGATCGCCTGGTACACGAGCGCAACCCGGCCAACGCCAGCACGCCGATTTTCATGGGGCATGGCAGCCAGGACCCGGTGGTGCCCCAGGCACGCGGCGAGGCCAGCCGCGACCTGCTGGTCAAACTGGGTTACCAAGTGCAATGGCACAGCTACCCGATGCCGCACAGCGTGCATCCGCGCGAAGTAGCCGACATCGCCGCCTTTTTGACGCGGGTGCTGGGCCGCCCCGCCAGTTGATGCCAGGATCGGACGGCATCCAAGCAGCGCGCCATGGCACAGCGGTCCAGCAGCAAACCGCCGCCCTGTCGCTGGCAACCCTGCCACTGCCGCACCCGACCTTGATGGCGTTGCCGTACCTGGCCGCTACCCTGATTGACCGGGACTGACCCGGTCAATCAGCACTGCGGTTGTCCGGCTTGGCCACCTGCGCATCGCGGCCAGGGCGACAGCGTTGCCCAGCAGCCCGGTCATCTGCCAGATAGCTACTGAATATGTAGCTGTCAGCGCATATGGCGCAACCGCTACAGCACGATTTATCATTGAGGACCGGATTGACCAGCGGGTGCGGACGGCTCGGCCCTACCGGTCGGGGTCAAGACCAACACCCTGCAGGCTGTCAGCATTAGGGAAAAACCAACAGGTACTGACGGGTATATGCACGTCAAGCGTGGCCCGCTATGCGCAAAACCTGCATTCAAGTAGTACATTCACTCTTTATGGCTGCCATAGAAACCAACTTACCCCCATCTTCTGCCAGCGCCCTGCCCGGTCTTGGGCGCGCCCTGGTCATGGCGGGCAAACTAGATCAAAGGTTTGCCGAAGAAATTTACCGCAAGGCGCTGGCAAAGCGGTCGAGCTTCATCGCAGAGCTGACCGGCTCTGGTGCCCTGACGGCTGCCGATCTGGCACACACCCTGTCACTGGCGTTTGCCGTGCCCCTGATTGACCTCGACGCAGTCGATGTGCAGCAATTGCCGCGCGGCCTGCTGGACAACAAAATTTGCCAGGACTATCGGCTGGTGGTGCTGGGCAAGCGGCAAAACCGCCTGATCGTCGCCACGGCTGACCCGTCAGACCAGCAATCGGTCGAGAAGATCAAGTTTTCCACCCAGCAGAACGTCGATTGGGTGATTGCCGAATACGACAAGCTGCTGAAAATGGTGTCGGCCATTTCGGCGACGGTGGCAGAGTCGATCAATAGCATCGTCGGCAATGACTTCGAATTTGATGACATGGCGACCGACTCCGTCAGCGAAAGCGCCAATGCCAGTGCCGCCGAAGTTGACGACGCTCCGGTGGTCAAGTTTTTGCAAAAAATGCTGGTCGACGCTTTCACCATGCGGGCCTCGGACCTGCACTTTGAACCCTATGAGCACACTTATCGGGTGCGTTTTCGCATTGACGGTGAGCTGCGTGAAATTGCCTCGCCACCGATTGCCATCAAGGACAAGCTGGCATCGCGTATCAAGGTGATTTCGAAAATGGACATTTCCGAAAAACGTGTGCCGCAAGACGGCAAAATGAAGCTCAAGATTGGGCCGGACCGGGTGATCGATTTCCGCGTCAGCACCCTGCCCACACTGTTTGGCGAAAAGATCGTGATCCGCATTCTGGACCCCAGCAGCGCCAAGTTGGGCATTGATGCGCTGGGCTATGAACCGGTTGAAAAAGATCGCATATTGCAGGCCATTACGCGCCCTTACGGCATGATTCTGGTCACCGGCCCAACCGGCTCGGGCAAGACGGTGTCGCTGTACACCTGCCTCAATCTGCTCAACAAGCCCGGCGTGAACATCGCCACGGTGGAAGACCCGTCCGAAATCAACCTGCCCGGAGTCAACCAGGTCAATGTCAACGAAAAGGCTGGCCTGACCTTTGCCGCTGCGCTGCGCTCGTTTTTGCGGCAAGACCCGGACATCATCATGGTGGGTGAAATCCGCGACCTGGAAACCGCTGATATCGCCATCAAGGCGGCACAAACCGGGCATCTGGTGCTGTCAACCTTGCACACCAATGACGCACCATCGACACTCACCCGGATGCGCAACATGGGGATTGCACCGTTCAATATTGCGTCAAGTGTGCTGTTGATATCGGCACAGCGCCTGGCCCGGCGGCTGTGCCCCAGTTGCAAAACGGCCATTGACATCCCGCAGAAAGCCCTGCTTGAGGCCGGATTCAAAGCCAGCGACCTGACTGGCAACTGGAAGCCATATCATCCGGTTGGCTGCACCGCTTGTAACAATGGCTACAAGGGCCGCGTCGGCCTGTACCAGGTGATGCCCATCAGCGAGGAAATTCAGCGCATTATCTTGCGCGACGCAAGCGCGCTTGAGATTGGCGAACAGGCCAGATTCGAGGGTGTCAACACCCTGCGCGAAGCCGGCCTGGTAAAAGTAAAATTGGGACTTACTTCGCTGGAAGAAGTTCTGGCCGTCACCAATGAATAGGCCGCGCATCAATCGCACCTGGCCAGCCTTTCAACCAACCACAGCACCAGCAGCAACAACAACAGCACAACATGGCAACCGACAAGTCAAAAGCAATCAAAGAATCAGTCTTTGAGTGGGAAGGCAAGGACCGCAACGGCAAACAGGTGCGTGGCGAGACCCGGGCCGCTGGCGAAAATCAGGTGAAAGCCGCCCTGCGCCGCCAGGGTGTCATGCCAAGCAAGATCAAAAAGCGCCGCATGAGTGCCGGGCGATCAATCAAACCCAAGGACATGGCGATCTTCACGCGCCAGCTCGCCACCATGATGAAGGCCGGTGTGCCACTGCTGCAAGCGTTTGACATTGTCGGCCGTGGCAACCCCAACCCCAGTGTGACACGGTTGCTCAACGACATCCGCACTGATGTCGAAACCGGCACCTCGCTGTCGGTGGCGTTTCGCAAGTACCCGCTGTACTTTGACAACCTGTACTGCAATCTGGTGGAAGCCGGTGAAGCCGCCGGTATTCTGGACCAGTTGCTCGACCGTCTGGCGGTGTACATGGAAAAAACCGAGGCCATGAAGTCCAAGATCAAGTCGGCGCTGATGTATCCGATTGCGGTGCTGATCGTGGCATTTGTGGTAACTGCCGTGATCATGATTTTTGTCGTGCCTTCGTTCAAGGAGGTGTTCACCAGCTTTGGGGCCGACTTGCCGGCGCCAACTCTGGCGGTGATCGCCATGAGTGAGATTTTTGTCAAATGGTGGTGGCTGATTTTTGGCGGCCTGGGCGGCGGCTTGTACTTTTTCATGCAGGCCTGGCAGCGTAACAAGCAGGTACAGATATTCATGGACCGGCTGATGCTGAAGCTGCCGATTTTTGGCATTCTGGTGGAAAAATCCTGCATTGCCCGCTGGACCCGCACGCTGTCAACCATGTTTGCCGCCGGTGTGCCCCTGGTGGAGGCACTCGATTCGGTCGGTGGTGCCGCCGGCAACTGGGTTTTTGAGTCAGGCACCATCAAGATCCAGCAAGAGGTCTCGACCGGCACCGCACTGACGACAGCCATGACCAATGCCAACCTGTTTCCGTCGATGGTGCTGCAAATGTGTGCCATTGGCGAAGAATCCGGCTCGATTGACCATATGCTGGGCAAGGCCGCCGACTTTTACGAGTCCGAGGTGGACGACATGGTGGCCGGCATTTCCAGCCTGATGGAGCCCATCATCATCGTCATCCTGGGAACAGTGATTGGCGGCATTGTGGTTGCCATGTACCTGCCAATCTTCAAGCTTGGTCAGGTCGTTTGATGATCATGTCGCAAGGGCTCGATGCCAGCTTGCTGGGCTTGCTGGGGCTGCTGATTGGCAGCTTTCTGAATGTGGTGATTTACCGCCTGCCGGTCATGATGGAGGCGCACTGGAAAGCAGAATGCGCCGAGCTGGCCGGACAAGCGCCAGTGGCCGGGACAGCCTTCAATTTGATGACACCCCGCTCGCGCTGCCCGCACTGCGGCCACCCGATACGCTGGTTTGAGAACATTCCTCTGATCAGCTTCCTGATGCTGCGGGGCAAATGCAGCCATTGTCAGACCGCCATCAGTGTGCGTTACCCAGCGGTTGAACTGGCCACTGGCGCGCTGTTTTTCTTTTGCGCCTGGCGCTGGGGGCTTACACCGGTGGCGCTGGCCTGGTGCGGCTTTGCGGCGGCCTTGCTGACACTGGCGCTGATTGACTGGGACACTACGTTGCTGCCCGACGACATCACGCTGCCGTTGCTGTGGGCCGGACTGGTCGCCGCGGCGCTGGGCCTGAGCCACGTCCCGCTGGCTGATTCGCTCTGGGGTGCAGTCGGTGGCTACCTGTCTTTGTGGCTGGTCTATTGGGGCTTCAAGCTGGCCACCGGCAAGGAGGGCATGGGTTTTGGCGACTTCAAGCTGTTTGCCGCACTGGGCGCCTGGTTTGGCTGGCAGGCGCTGATTCCGATCATCCTGATGTCCTCGGTGATTGGTGCCTTGATAGGCATCGCCATGAAATTTTCCAGCGGTTTGCGCGAGGGCGGCTACATTCCGTTCGGGCCCTTCCTGGCCGGTGCCGGTCTGACGGCGATGGTGGTTGGGCCGACCGCCATCTTGAAGGTTGTAGGGCTTTAGACGGTGGTGCCAGCGTTCAAGCTCGGGCTAACCGGCGGCATCGGCAGTGGCAAAAGTACCGTGGCTGCGATGCTGGCAGGGTTGGGGGCCGCTGTGATGGATGCCGATGCCATTTCGCGTGCAGTCACCGCCCCTGGCGGGGCAGCGATTGGAGCAATAAGCCAGGCTTTTGGTGCTGGATTCATCACCCCCGAGGGGGCACTGGACCGCAGCCGCATGCGCAGCCTGGCGTACACCGATGCCAGTGCCAGGCAGCGCCTGGAGGCCATCATCCACCCGTTGGTCAACCAGGAAATCTGGCAGCAAGCCAGGCTGGCCGAAGCGGCTGCCTGCCCCTGTCTGGTGTTTGATGTGCCCTTGCTGATAGAGTCACCCCGGTGGCGCCAGCAAGTTGATCAGGTGCTGGTGGTGGACTGCAGCCCCGAGACCCAAATCACACGGGCGATGGCGCGCAGTGCCCTGGATCGCCCGGCGGTTGAAGCCATCATCGCGGCGCAAGCCAGCCGCGAACAACGCCTGATGGCCGCAGACCTGGTCATTTTGAATGACCATATTTCCCTTGCTGAGCTGGCGCAGCATGTTCGCACCCTGGCCGCTGGCTTCGGGCTATCATTGCATCACATTCAGCCCCCAGCACATTAGCGTGATCCTTTACGAATATCCCCTGCACGAACGCATCCGCACCTACCTGCGCCTCGAACACCTGTTTTTGCGCCTGCACCAGTTGGCCGCAAGAATCGACGACCTCGACCACCACTTTGCCCTGGTCACCCTGTTTGAGATCATGGACGTGACGGCCCGGGCTGACCTGAAATCCGATCTGCTGAAAGACCTGGACAAGCAAAAGCACGTGCTGGAAGCCTACCGTGGCAACCCGGCAATCGTCGAAGCCGCGCTGGAAAAGGTGATCGGCGAACTTGAACAAAGTTTCGATGCGCTGAACAATCAGCCTGGCAAGGCCGGGCAGACGCTGGCCGACAACGACTGGCTGATGAGCATTCGCAGCCGCATCAGCATTCCAGGCGGCACCTGCGAATTCGACCTGCCTTCTTACTACGCCTGGCAACACAAAACCGGTGTCAGCCGACAAGCTGACCTGACCCAGTGGATCGCGACGCTCGCATCGGTTGGCGATGCTGTCCACCTGCTGCTCAAACTGCTGCGCGACACTGGTGCGCCGCAAAAAATCATGGCCAATGGCGGGCAGTTTCAGTTGACTTTGCCACAAGGACGCACATTTTTATTACTGCGCCTGGCACTTGAGGTGTCGCAGGAGCTGATTCCAGAAATCAGCGGCAACCGCTTGATGGTATCGGTAAGGCTGATGCGCCTCGGTGCTGATCAACGACCCCACCCGGTTACTGAAGATGTAGCGTTCGAGTTGGCCTTGTGTTCATGACAGGGGCAACGCCGTCTGAAAGGCTGATAGCCAGATCGGTCGCATGCCCGACCTGTGGCGGACCGAGTCGGTATGCACCCGACAACCCGTTTCGCCCGTTCTGCTGTGAACGCTGCAAGCAAATCGACCTGGGGGCCTGGGCCAGCGAGCAGTTTGCCGTAGCGGCACCGTTGCTGCCCGATGACCCCTTGTCCAACCTCAATTGATGCAGCCAGGCGTTTCACGCGAATTTCACAAGCTAAATGGTGCCCCAGCCCTTGCTGGACGGGCGCTAGCAGCTATCTAAATAATAGTGCCTGAAAAGCCGCGCTCGGCTGCCAGCCAATGCAACACCGGCAGGGTGCCGGGCAGCACCGGAGTTACCGTCACCGGCAGCGTCTGCCAGGCAAAAGCCTGGCCCTCAAGCATCTGCAGTTCACCCGTCCAATCAAACACTTTACAGAAATGCAGACGCACCAATGCGTGCGGGTA
>DAOSLL010000174.1:0-7128 GCA_035368905.1 Rhodoferax sp. | reverse complement strand
ACTACTACATTTTATTTTTCAATGCAACTTCCACACAAAACGACGAAGAACCCATCCTGGCCACCGATCTCGCGGGTTTCAAGAATTGTTTCGAGGTAAGACGAGTACTCGGGATGCACCTTGTTGCCAGGCATCACTGTCAAAATGCCCTGCGGTATGTAGTGCAACATCGCCTGGATATCGGCGGTCTTTTGCTTGACCAGTTCGGAGCTTTCCTGAATTTTCTCGATCATGGTGTTGAAGGCCGTGATGGATCTTCCAATTTCGTCGGATCGCTTGACCGGAACCCGGTGGCTAAAGTCCTGACTGGTGGCGATATCTGTCATCTTCGACTGCATGTCGTTGATCGGATGGATGATTCGGCGGTACAGCAGCAACCCCACCATGCCCATCATCGCCACAGACACCAGGGTAATGATCAGGAGCGTCGTCGTGGAAGCACGCAAATTGTCATTCATCCGAAGAATGGCTTCGTCCTTGCTGCGGCGCTTTTCGATCTGTATGGTTTCGATGATGGACATCTGTTCGCGCAAGTACTGGTCTACCGTGGCACCCAGAAACGCCTCAGCCATCTCTTTTTGCCCGGCAATTCTGAACTTGGCGGTGTCATCAATCGACGCGAAATAGTTGACCAGGCTTTCCTGGGCCTGTGTGATCAGCCCCCGCTGGGCATTGCTGTCTGCCTGCACACTCTGCAGGCGCAATGCCTCTTGCAGCAGCGCTTTTCGGCCAGAGAGGTCTTGCTGGGCTTTGGCAACTGCATCAGCATCAGGTGCTGACACCATCGCCAGCGTGGCGATCTGCACGTCCTTGAGCTGGCTCATCAATTCAACCGATGCCAGCGCACTGGGCACAACGCCTTCGGTCACAGTCTTGACTTCTGAAGCGCTGCCACGCGACATGAAGGCGGCGATCCCGCCCCCGAAGCCCATGCCACCAACGGCCAGGACAATAAGCAAAACGATCAGTTGACGAATATTCATATGGACCCGCTTCAAGATAAATATTGTTTGATGACTCCCAACGATCAAAGCGATGCTGCAAATGAACAACGGCTTAATCTGAATCATGACAGGCCAGTGTGTCCGTTCAATGACAGCACTGCAGCGCGGCAATCCAGCGCACCAAGGCAGCGGTGATGACAGATGAGATTGAGAGAAAGGGCGACCTGGGATCCTGACGCAACCACTCTTTGGCAAGCGCGGAAGAAAGCCGTACCCCCGTCATCCGCCGTTTGGGTAGCGGCCCACATCAGGGCGTTGGCTGCTTGACGGGTCTGCGGCTGACCTCATTCTCCGTGGCAAATTGGCCGATGTCGGCAGCATCGGCCGTTGCACAAATGGCCAGTGCAATGCGTTACTGCCAAGGGAGTCTGGCGGCCGAAAAAAGTCGATGTGAACCTGCCGATGGGCTGCAGTTGATGAAGCACAGCAAATATCCGTGACTCTGGAACTCGCCCCTTGTCGATGCCACCGAACAGTGCTGAAACAAGGTTAAAGTGTTACCCGCTTCTGAACCACGCCATCTACCCCGAATCAAGGAAACCACCATGCCTGCCTTGCGCCACCGATGGCTCGCTGTGGCGAGCGCATCACTGACCGCCGCGCTGGCGACACTGATTGCGCCCTTGTTGCCCTGGATGGCAGCCATGGACCTGTTTGTGTTTGATGCCTGGCACCGGCTGGCCGGACAGCGCACCGAAGCAATGCACACCGCCATTGTGGCCATTGATGACACCAGCCTGGCGCGCTTCCACGATACCCCGCTGGCCTTCTGGCAGCCACAGTTTGGTGCCGCCATTGCCACCTTGCGCCAGGCCGGGGTCAAGGTGATCGGGATTGACCTGATTCAGGCCAGCAGCGCCGAAGCCTGGCTGAACGTTTTGGGTGCTGGCGATACACCGGCTGGTCGCAGCTATGAAGCGCCCTACCGCGCCGCACTGGCCGATGGCCAGGTGGTGCTGGCTGGTGCCCGTGCCGGACAACCCGGCGAAGCCGACCTGATGCCGCCCGCCGAGCACATTGCCTTGCTGCCCGGCGGGGCTGACGACATTGGCCTGGTCACGCTTGAGGCCGATGGCGACGGCTTTGTGCGGCGACTGGCACCGGTGTTAGCCAGCAACTCGCCGTCACTGGCGTTTGCGGCACGCCTGGTACTGGCGGCGCAGCCAGAGCGGCAATTTGCCAGCGCGGCCCTGACCATTCCATTTGCCGGTCCACCCGGCACCGTGCCCCGGGTTTCCCTGGCCACGCTGACCGACCCCGATGCCCTGAAACAGCCGCAAGTTCAGGCGCTGCGCGACCGGATCGTCATCATTGCCGCCGATGCCACCCAACTGCAGGACCTTCAGTTGACCCCTTACGCGCGGGCGCTGCCGGGACTGCCACCCCAGTTGATGAGCGGTGGCGAAGTGCATGCCCAGGTGGTTGAGGCCTGGCTGGGGCAGCGCACGATAGCCGTGCCCGCTGCCTGGCAAGGCCCGCTGCTGGCGGCAGCGCTGGGGCTGCTGCTGGGGGCAGTGGCGCTGCGCAGCACGCCGATCCTGCTGGCCAGCCTTGCCGCGCTGCTGGCAGTGGCCAGCCTGCTGCTCAGTGCGGCCTTGTTTGGGCATGATGTCTGGCTCGCGCCGACTCCCCTGCTGTTGGGGCTGGCCAGTGCCTGGACGGTCGGGCTGGGTAACCGGGCCGGGCGCGAGGCACGCGAGCGCGCCCACCTGCGCCGGCTGTTTTCCCGCTATGTTTCTGACGAAGTGGCCGAACTGGCGGTGCGCGATGCGCTGCCCGATACCGATGGCGCTGCGGCTGATGTGACGGTGCTGTTTCTGGACATCCGCGATTTCACCTCGATTTCCGAAAAGCTCAGCAGCCGCGAGGTGTTCGAACTGCTCAACGCCTGGCTGCCGCAGGCCTGCGATCCGATTCTGGCGGCGCACGGCAATGTGGACAAGTTCATTGGCGATGCCGTGATGGCAGTGTTTGGCTCGCCGTTACCGTTGCCAGATCATGCCCAACGTGCAATTGACGCAGCGCGCACCGTTGCGCTGGCAGCCGACGAATTCGCCGTCTGGGTGGCGACCCGCTTTGCTGATCGCAAGCTGCCACCGTTTGCCATTGGCATCGGGCTGCACAGCGGTCCGGTGGTCGTGGGCAACCTCGGCACGGCCGGGCGAATTGAGTTCACCGCCATTGGCGATACCGTCAATGTGGCCTCCCGGCTGGAGTCGGCCAGCAAAACCCTGGGCTGGCGCATCGTGGCCAGCGCCGCCACGGTGCAGGCGGCTGGCAGCGGCCTGCGGCTGGGGGCCAGTCAGTCGGTATCGCTGAAAGGCAAAGCCAGCGCCATTGAGGTGTTTGAAATACCGTACCATCCTGAGACCTGAAACCTGAAACCTGACACGTGAAACCTGAAACCGGAGTTGAAAATGTTGCGATTTTTCCAAGTCTTGTTGACAACTGTTGTTTTGCTCCATGCGCTGGCGGCGCAGGCGGCCGGTGATGTCGGCATTTTTGATCGTTTGAGTGGCGAGGTGTCGGTGCAAAGCAGCAGCGGCAGCAGTTTTCGCGCCCTGGCCTTCATGAAGGTGCGTGACGGCGACCTGGTGACGGTGGCCGCTGGTGGACTGGCGCAAATTGTTTATTTTGATGCCCGCAAGCGCGAACTCTGGCAAGGCCCAAGCAGCTTTCGCGCGGGCACGGCAGGCGGCACCCGCGTCACCGGTCATGTCGCCACCGTCAGCGAGGTCAAGGGTGTCCCAAGTCGCGACAGCTTGGCCTTTGCGGGTAACGTTCAGCGCCTGGGTAGCCTGACGCTGCGCGGCGTGCATCTGAATCCGGACAACGCGACGATTGCCAAGGCGCACGCCGACTACCTGGTCTGGACGGCGGCAGCCGCACCAGATGACCTGTTGCCCGAGCTGTCCATGCTCGGCCTGGTGCGCGAACGCCAGGATCCCGCGCTCTATGCCCCCTACCTTGAGGCGCTGCAACGCAAGCAGCCTGATTCCCCCGAAGTCAAGGCACTGGTGCGCCAATACCGGAGCAGCAAGCCCTGAGGTATCAGGCAAAAAATGACTTGAACAGTTCGGTCGCATCGACAAGCGCCATGCGTTGTTGCAAACCGCTGGTGTAGCCAGTTGCACCGCGCGACTTGTGCCTGGCCTGGCACTTGCCATCAAAACCTTCTTTGCCCAAGTTGTTCTCGCTTGACCCCTCAGGATGTGGTCAGAAGTAACTTCCCCTATTTGCACCGGCGGATTTGGGCGCACAGCGTCGTTGCAAGACGCTTGTATAGCTTAGCGCCGCTGTGATCGGTTCGCAGCCGTTGGCCGATCAGTCCGCTAGGCTGCTAGGTCAAAGGGGTCGGCCTGCCATACAGGTAGCCCTGAAAATGGCGACAGCCCAGTGCCAGCAGGGCATCGCGCTGCTCCGGCAGTTCAACGCCTTCGGCAATCACCTCCAGCGACAGGCTGTCTCCCATGGTGACGATGGCGCGGATGATGCTGGCATCTTGCGGGGACTTGAGCATGTCGCGCACAAATGACTGATCCACCTTGAGCTGGTTCAGCGGCAGACGCTTGAGCATGTTGAGCGACGAATAGCCGGTGCCAAAGTCATCCAATGACAAGCGCACACCGAGCTGTTTGAGCGCCATCATCCTGGCGATGACAACCTCAACTTCGTCCACCAACTGGCTTTCGGTCAACTCCAGCTCAAGCCGCCTGGCGTTGGCACCGGTCTGCGTCAGCGCCGCCTGCACTTGCGCGACAAAGTCTGCCTGGCGGAACTGTTGCGCGCTGACATTGACCGCAATGGTCCAGTGCGCGCTGGCCGTCTGCGATGCCCAGGTCAGCAACTGGCGACAGGCACTGTCCAGAATCCAGCGACCCAGCGGCAGAATGACGCCGCAAGCTTCTGCCGCCGCAATGAAGGCGCTGGGCGGCACCAGGCCGCGCGTCGGGTGTTGCCAGCGCACCAGCGCCTCATAGCCCAGCGTTTGCCCGTCAACACCCACCTGGGGCTGGTAAAACAGAACGAATTCCTGCGCCAGCAAGGCGCGCTGCAAGTCGGTCTCCAGCGAGGTGCGGGCCAGCACTTCGGCCTGCATGGCGGGGTTGAAAAAACGCAGCGTGTTGCGCCCGCTGGCCTTGGCCTGGTACATGGCCAGATCAGCTTGTTTGAACAGCTCGTCGCGGCTGCCGGACTGCCCGTCAATCAGCGCCACCCCGACACTGACGCTGCTTTGGCAGGGCTGTTCGGTCAGAGTCCCCAGTGCGAAGGGGGCGCGCAGGCATTCCAGTATCTTCAGCCCAACCTGTTGCGCCTGACGCGCCGCCTCGGTGGGTGAAGGGCTCAGGTCCACCAGCAGCACCACAAATTCATCGCCACCCTGGCGCGCCAGCGTGTCTTGCGCCCGAATGCAGGTGCCAATGCGCCCGGCCATCCGGCACAACAGCGCATCGCCCGCGTCGTGACCCAGGGTATCGTTGATGTCCTTGAAGTTGTCCACGTCAATGAACAGCAACGCGGCACCCTGCGGCACCCGCTTCAGGTTGGCCAGCATTTGTTGCAGTCGGTCGCGCAGCAGGCGCCGGTTTGGCAGGCCGGTGAGCGGGTCGTAAAAGGCCAGTTGGTGCATCGCCTGCTCGGCCTGCTTGCGCTTGCTGATGTCGGTGGAGATGCCGCACAGCGCGTAAATGCTGCCATCCGGGCGGCGCAGCGGCAGTTTGATGGACAGGAAACTGTGCTCGGTCAGGCCGTCGGGGCTGCGGTTGATTTCCTCTTCTTCCACCCGCTCGCCGCGCTCAATCACCCGCAAGTCATTGACCTGCAGCTTGGTGGCCGTAGCGGCGTCAAAAAAAACGCTGTCAGTCTGTCCTACCACTGCCTCCAAGGACTGATCAAACAGGGCGCAGACACGGCTATTGGCATATTGGTAACGCAACTCGGTGTCCTTGATGTAGATGAAGGCATCGACACTGTCGAGAATGGTGTTGAGCCGGTCTTCGCTGGCAACCAATCCTGCGGTTTTTTGTACCACCTGGCGGCGCAGCCAGGTGGCGGCCAGCAGCGCCAGCAGCAGTAGCACCATGCCAGTCCCGAGCGCCCACCAGAAATAGCCTGGCAGGCTAAAGCGCAACGGTGCCTGCAACCAGCGATGCAGCGCCTGCGTATAGGGTGAATCACTTTGCACCTGCCACAACGCCAGATGATGGTCGATGGCCGTGAGCAGCTCGGCGTTTTTGCCTTTGCCGGTGGCGTAATACAGTTGTGCTGGCTGAAACACAATGGCGGTCGGCTCCAGCTTGAAGCGGGGGGCTTGCAGGTCACCGGTGAACCGGTTGCTGGCCACCGCATCGGCCAGGCGCGCCGCCGTCATCTCGAAACCGGCAACAAATGACTCAACCGGCACCAGTTCGGCTTGCACGCCAAAGCTTTGCAGCATGCTTTTGAGCGCCGTTTCCTGCACTGAACCGGTCACCACTGCCACCCGCTTGCCGTTCAGGTCAAGCATCGAGCTGATCGGTTCACCGCGTGCCTTGTACAACTGCGACCAGCTCAGCAGGGCCGCCGTGTTGTGAAAGTCAAAGATCTGCCCGCGCTGGTCAGTGAATGCCACATCAGGCATCAAGTCGATGCCGCCCGCCTGCAGGGAGTCCAGACAGTCCTGCCATTCACACACCACCGCCTGCAGCTTCCAGCGCTCGCGCTCGGCAATGGCCACCAGCAGATCGCCCAGCATGCCACTGGGCTGGCCGTTGTCACCCAGCATGATTTTCGGTGGATTGGCATAGACACCAACCCTGACCTGGCGCGCTGCGGCCTGTGGCGCAATAGCCACGCCGGCCTGCAGTGCGCCACCCGGCAGCAGCAAAGCGGCGCAAAACATCAGTTGGCAGCAGGACTTGAGCCAGTCAGGCAGACAAACCATCAACAGGACGGCGGATGTTTTGGGCCTGCACATCTTGGAAGCAAGAGCCTTGCAGCGGCAGCTCGCCAAATATTTGTTTGAAAAAGACGGAAAAAACAGTGAAAAATAAACCGGGTATACGATGAACATAGCGCATTCGTTTGTTCACTTGGAGTTCCAAACATGCCCGATCAGCGCTTGCCCAATCCTTACCGGTCCGAG
>DAOSLL010000173.1:0-7162 GCA_035368905.1 Rhodoferax sp. | reverse complement strand
ATTGGGTTCCCTTGCGGGCAATGTCAACTATCAAGGGCCGTGCCAGCCTGCGTGGCTCATTGCAAGTGCTTGATTTGAAATGGTTTTACAAGCAGTACAGGATTTTGTATCAGGGTTTGCCCTGTGTTGTCCGGCATTGGCAAGTGTTGCAATATGGGACACCTGTACGCAAACGCGACAGGTGCTGCCAGGGCGCTGTCATGCAAGCTGCCGGATGTCGCCAGCACCTTGGCATCGCCCAATTCACTTCATTGCAGAGCAGACACCAGTCCGCCAGGAGGCAACGTGCGATCACCCCCAACCGCCTTGGCCTTGCGCCAGGCCCGCTTGCATCTGCTTGAGCATGGCGACTGCCCGCCCGACGGGCTGGACGAGCATGTGGCCCGCTCATGGCGGCGCAGCCTGGCGGCAGGGCTGCTGCCGGCCGGGCGTTTGCTTGAGTCCGAGCACAGCAGCGGTGCCGAACTGACCCGCACCCTGGCTGGCAACCATGAGCTGCTGGCGCATTCGCGCCCGGTCATGGAATATCTGTTTGAGCAGGTACGCCACACGCAGGGCATGGTTATTTTGGCGGACCAGCGTGGCACTCTGATCCACACCCTGGGGCATGCCGATTTTCTGAGCCGGGCGGACCGCGTGGCACTGACCAGCGGGGCCAACTGGCATGAGCAGCAGCGCGGCACCAACGCCATTGGCACCGCTCTGGTTGAAGCCATGGGGGTTGAAATTCATGGGGCCGAGCATTTTCTGGAGCGCAACGAGTTCCTGACCTGCACTGCCATGCCGATCCTGTCGGCAGTCGGCGAGCTGATGGGGATTCTGGACATTTCGGGAGACCAGCGCAGCCGCCATCCGCACACGCTGGGGCTGGTCGGCATGGCCTCGCGCATGATTGAAAACCGGCTGGTCAGCACCTCCTGCCAGCGCCACATTCGCCTGCATCTGCATCCGCAGCTTGAAGGCATTGGTTCGGTCGCCGAGGGCATCGTGGCGCTGACCGAGGACGGCTGGCTGGTCGGGGCCAACCGCGCCGCGATGAGTCTGTTGCAGTTGTCGGCGGCTGAACTCGGTGCCGTGCAACTGCAGCAACGCCTTGATCTGCCGCTTGCGCAATTGCTGTCGCGCCACCAGCGCCGCCCAGGCGTGCCGACCCAGGTGCGCCGACTGGACGGCACAGCGCTGTTTGTGCTGGTGCAGCGCGACGTGGCTGCGCTGGTCAGCCATCCGGCGGCAGTGCCAGATATCAAGCTGCCAAACAGCCCAAGTCCCGATGCCCTGCGCAGCCTGGACACCGGTGATGCACGCTGGCGCGCTGCCGCCGACAAGGTGCGCCGGGTGCTCGACAAGCCGATCCCGCTGCTGATTCAGGGCGAATCGGGTGTCGGCAAGGAGCTGTTTGCCCGTGCCGCGCATGACAGTGGTCCGCGCCGCAGCAAGCCCTTTGTGGCGATCAACTGCGCGGCTGTTCCCGAGAATCTGATCGAGGCCGAGCTGTTTGGTTATGCACCAGGTGCCTTTACCGGAGCCCGTCGTGAGGGCAGTCCGGGGCGCCTGCGCGAAGCCCATGGTGGCACCTTGTTTCTCGATGAAATTGGTGACATGCCCTTGCCAATGCAGGCGCGACTGCTGCGGGTGCTGCAGGAGCGCCAGGTAACGCCGCTGGGCGGTGGTCAGGCCGTGTCGGTGGACTTCGCCCTGATTTGCGCGAGCCACCGCAAATTGCGCGAAGAAGCCGCCACCGGGCGCTTTCGCAATGACTTGTATTACCGCATCAATGGCTTGACGGTGCTGCTGCCGCCACTGCGCGAGCGCAGCGACTTTGCCGTGTTGACGCAGCGACTGCTGGCCGACCTGAACCCTGGTCACACGGTCGATGTCAAACCCGATCTGATGCAGCGCCTGAGCCAGCACGGCTGGCCGGGCAACCTGCGCCAGTATGCCAACGTGCTGCGTACCGCCAGCGCCATGCTGGACCCGCATGAAAGCCGCATTGACTGGGTCCACCTGCCCGATGATTTGCTGGAGGACCTGGCGGCATCCGTGGTGCCGGACGGCCTCGCAGCCAATCCACCGGCTGGTGCCGTTTTGGCCCAAAACCTTCAGGCCCTGTCGCGTGCCGCCATCCGCCAGGCGCTCGACAGCAGCCGTGGCAATATCTCGCAAGCGGCCAGAGACCTGGGCATCAGTCGGCAGACGCTGTACCGCAAGCTTGGCGATTGAGCGCTGCCAATCGTCATGAAAGTGGTGTATTTGCACTGGCCTGGCGCGTGATAATGTCTTTGATTTCAAGGAGATCTCTATGAAACGTGTTGAAAATCCCCCCAAGGTGGCTGTCTTGCTGGCCGGTTGTGGTCATCTCGACGGTGCTGAAGTGCGCGAGGCCGTGTTGACCTTGCTGGCGCTGGACCAGCATGCCGCAGCGGTGCAGTGCGTCGCGCCCAATGCGCCGCAGTACCACGTGGTCAACCACCTCACCGGCGAGCCGGAGGCGGGTGCACAGCGCAATATCCTGGAAGAGTCCAGCCGCATTTCGCGCCTGGGCAAGTGCCTGGACCTGGCGCAGGCCCGGGTGCAGGACTTTGATGCGCTGCTGATGCCGGGTGGTTATGGGGTGGCCAAAAACCATTGCTCGTTTGCTTTCAAGGGGGTCAATGCCGAGGTGCGTCCCGATGTGGCCGCGTTTGTCGGCGGCTTTTTTGCAGCCGGCAAGCCAGTCGGTGCGATCTGCATTGCACCGGCACTGGTGGCGCTGGCGCTGCATGCCAGTCACGACAGTGCCGCCATGACGCTGGGCAATGACACTGGTGTGGCAGATGCCATCACCCAGCTCGGCCAGCAATTCACCAGCACGCCCAGCGCCCGTGAGGTGGTCATTGACGAGGCCCACAAACTGGTGACCACGCCGGCCTACATGTTTGACGACGCGCTGTTGAGCGATGTGTTTGTCGGCATCGGGCGCTGCGTGGCCGAAGTGCTCAAACGGGTGTAACCCGCGCCCCTGCGGCGGGCATCCGGGTCAAGGCATCACATCAGCCGGTTCAGACTTGCAGCCATTGCCTTGCCAATGCCTGCATTGATGCGATGCAGCAAGTGCCTGCTGGTGGCTGCGAAAGGCCGTCTGGGTACCACTGATTTGGCAGTGAAAAAAGGCTGCGGCGCTTATGCACATTGCGTTAGCAGCTATAGTTAGTATAGCTTCAGGCAGAACCCTGGTAAAATACCACACGGTTGCGCCCGGCCGCCTTGGCCTTGTACATGGCGCTGTCGGCGCGCTTGAGCACAAGCTCCTGATCACTCTCGGTCGGGCCAAACATGACCACGCCGACGCTGGCGCTGCAGCGGTGCTCAACGGTCACATCGGGCTGACCCTGATGTTGCAGCGTTAGCAGATAAGGCCCGGCCAGACACTGCCGAACATTCTCGGCCAGGGTTCGGGCCTGCTCGGTGGAGCGCTGCATGTCGGCGCTGAGTTCGCTGAGCAGCACCACATATTCGTCGCCGCAAATGCGTGCCACGGTGTCCACCTGGCGCACACAGGCTTTCAGGCGGCGGGCCACCTCGATCAGCAGCAGGTCGCCGGTTGGGTGGTCATGGGTTTCGTTGAGCGGCTTGAAACCATCCAGGTCGAGCAATATCACGGCACCCTGGTGGCCACTGCGCTGGTTGAGCAACATCGCCTGGCCCAGCCGGTCGGTCAGCAGACGCCGGTTTGGCAAGCCGGTCAGGGCATCAAAAAAAGCCAGCTTGCGCACCGGGTCTGCATTTGCCTGGCGTGCCGAGATGTCTGTAAACAACCCGACATAGCGCAAGACGATGCCGTTCTCATCGCGCACCGGACAGATGTGCAGCCACTCTGCATAGACCTCGCCGTTCTTGCGCCGGTTCCAGACTTCGCCGCTCCAGTGACCCGAGCGCTTCAACTCGCGCCACATCGACTGGTAAAAACTTGCGTCCTGCCGGTCTGACTTGTGCATGCGCGGGTTGTTTCCCAAGGCATCTTCCGGTTGGTAGCCGGTGATGCGGCTAAATGCCAGGTTCACGTCCAGAATGGTGCCGTTCAGGTCGGTGACGGTGATGCCCTCCTGGGCGTGGCGAAAAATGCTGGCCGCCTGTTGCAGCTTCAAATCGGTTTGCTTTTGTTCGGTGATGTCTTGCAAAGATCCGTTCAGCCGCAGCACCTGCTGGTCCGGCCCCCGCTCGGCCTGCCCGCGTGCCAGGCAAATGCGTTGTGTTCCATCAGCGCGAACGACGCGCAACTCCAGCGCGAAGGGCTCTCCGGTGCCTTGCGTTGTCGCCACTGCGTTTTGCAACTGCTGGAAGTCGCTGGCCTCGTAAAAGCGGGCCTGATCGGCCAATGCTGGTGCCGTGCTGCCAGCGTCAGCACCCATCAAGCCGAACATGCCGTCAGACCAGGACATGGTCTGGGTTGCCAGGTCCCACTGCCAACTGCCCATGCCAACAATGGCTTCGGTCCTTGCCAGCGTGGCCTGGCTTTGGGCCAGCGCCTGCTGCGCCTGCTGCGCCTGCTGCGCCTGCTGCGCCAGCCGGTCCTGCGGGGTGTTGAAGGCGCTCACCGGTTGTCCCATTTCCCCTGGCTTCGGCAGCGATGCGGCTGACACCGGCTGCTCTTGCTGCGCCGGTTCGGCAAGCGCCTGTGCGGTGTTGGTCGCCGCTGCCAATTGCGCGCGCAGCAACCACCAGCTCAGGCCAGCAGCCAGCAGGGTCAGCAGCACGGTGGTCAACAACAGCCGGTGCTGCAAGCCGGGCTGCTGCGCCAAGTCGCTTTGCAGCACGAAACTGGCATAACCGAACAAGCCCCACAAGCTAACCAGACCAATGGCCAGCGAAGACCGAATGACGTGCGTTAACAGTGTCTGTTGCGCCAGAAAATTGACTTGCATGGGCGCAATGCTACTGCCAGCGGGGCACTTTGGCAGTAATCCCGAAGCTTTTTATCGGATTTGCATGCCTTTTACGCCTCTAGCGCCTATGCTGTCTGCGCGAGTAGCTATTTTTTTGATAGCTATTTGTGGTCACAGGCGTTGCCTGGGCCAGGTCAACAGAGCCACCTGCTGACAGTGCGTCGATATACTTGTCGCGTCAATTCAAGCTTTGCGAGGATACGTTGGAACTCAGATCACAAACCCGGGGTGTGGCGCTGGTGTTAACCGTCATTGGTCGCATTGACCACTCGCATGCCAATGCGTTTGAGGCTGCGCTGGCACCCCATTTGCAGCTTTGCACGGCATCAGGCACCCCCTTGGTGCTTGATTTTTCAGGCGTCGATTTCATCAGCAGCGTTGGCCTGCGGGTGCTGATGCTGGCTGCCAAACAGGTTAAGCAGCAACAGGGAAAGCTGGCCGTGGCGGCGCTGACCCCGATTGTCCAGGAGGTTTTTCAGGTCAGCCGTTTCAACCTGGTCCTCAAGGTGTTTGCCAGCGTCGATCAGGCGGTGCTGGCGCTGACAGCATGAAACTTCAGTTTTGGGGCACGCGGGGCTCAATTCCGGTGTCGATGACCAGCGTTGACGTGCGAACCAAGCTGCGCCAGGCCTTGCTGGGTGCGGCGCAAGGCCCAGTCCTGACCGCCGACAGCGTCGATGCCTTTATTGACACCCTGGGTTTTGATGTGGCGGCCACCTTTGGTGGTCATTCCAGTTGTGTGCAGATCGTCACCGACAACCCGGAGCACGTCATTTTGGACCTGGGCTCGGGTGCCCGGCCTCTGGGGCAGTCGATGCTGGCGCGTTTTGGCGTGGATCAGCCGCAGACCTACCATGTGTTCATGTCCCACGTGCATTGGGATCACATCATGGGTTTTCCGTTTTTCCTGCCCGCGTTCACGCCAGGCAACCGCATCATCATCCACGCCTGTCACGCACAGGTGGAACAAGCTTTCAGGCGTCAGCATGGCAGCCCGTCGTTTCCGGTCGAGTTTGAGCAACTTGCCGCAACGGTTGAGTTTGATGTGCTGTTGCCCGGCAAGCGCTATCAGATTGCCGGGCTTGAGGTGTCGGCACGGTTGCAGCGGCACTCGGGCGACTCTTACGGCTGGCGGTTTGAGCGGGGTGGCAAAGCGGTGGTCTATTCAACCGATTCCGAGCACCGGCTTGATGAGGCTGCCGAACTGGCAGGCATTGTGGAATTTTTTGCCAATGCCGACGCCGTGGTGTTTGATGCCATGTACTCCCTGGCCGATGCCATTTCGGTCAAGGCCGACTGGGGGCACTCCAGCAACATCGTCGGCGTTGAGCTGTGCCGGGCGGCCGGTGTGCGCCGGCTGGTGATGTTTCACCACGAACCCGCCTATGACGATGCCCAGATTTTGGGTGTGCTCAACGAGACACGCCGCTTTGAAGAAATCACTCGCGAGGGTCACGCGCTGGAAGTCTTGTCAGCCTGGGACGGCCTGGAGTTGGCGCTGTGACCCAAAAAGTGAACCCCATCGAAGCCAAAAAGTAAACACTCATAGGGGCTTGCAGATGAAAACCAGCGGTCAACTGAGGTATCCGGGTTGAAGCCGGTTTCCTCTGTGTTTCAGTGGTTTTTTCTGGCCTGGCGCGGGCGGTTGGCGGCCTTGCTGGTGCTGGCTGGCGTGACCCTTGCCAGCCTGGGCAGTGAAGTTGATTTGCCGCCGGCCTGGCAGGGCAGCGTGCTGGCCCGCCTGCTGGGTCTGGCCGGGACACCGTTTGCCGCCGCGCGGCAGGCGCTATTTGACGGCTATCAGCAGGCGATGCCGCGCACCACCAGCAGCCAGCCGGTGACGCTGGTGGAAATTGACGAGGACAGCCTGAAGTGGGTCGGCCAATGGCCCTGGCCACGCAACCGGCTGGCCGATCTGATCGACAAGATTGCCGTGCATCAGCCGTTGGCCATCGGGCTTGACCTGTACATGCCCGAGCTTGACCAAACCTCACCGGACCAGGTGGCCGGGCATTTGCCGAGCGGCCACGAAGCGCTGGCGCTGGCGTTGAAGCAACTGGGCAGCCACGAGGCCCGCCTGATCGAGTCGCTGAAAGCTGCCCCCACGGTGCTTGGGGCGGCTGGCTTTGGCAGCCAAACCCAGACCAGCAGCAACGGCTTGCGCTCGGTGCCGGTGCTGGTGAGCGGTGGGGATGCCTTGCCCTATCTGGTGAATTTCCCTTGGGTGCTGGCAAGCTTGC
>DAOSLL010000172.1:0-7226 GCA_035368905.1 Rhodoferax sp. | reverse complement strand
CCACGGTTAATATAAATCAACATCCCAACTACAAAACCAATTCTCGGAACATAAATAACAGCAGACCAGTCACCTGGAATCAAAAAGGTACCAAACGGGTCCTTGGCATAAAGCAGCAGTGAGAGCGCCACAAATGCATTAAATACCGGGCGCTTCGATATCAGGCCACCGACGCCGCAGAGCAGCAAAAGCAGGTAAGCATACGCCTCATATCGCAAGCTCCAGAGTGAACCATTGACCCCGGCGGTGAATCCACCATCACGAAAAACACCGGGCAAGACGCCGCGCTGTTTGAAAAGAAGGTTGTCCTCGAAATAACGGCGAACTTCGTGACTTGGGAGGTAATCATTTAAACTCAAGGTAGTGAAAAACGGCCCAATTAAATAGGCGCTAAACAACAGCACAACGATCAATGCCGGATACAGGCGCAAAGCCCGAGCTGCAATAAAACCGACAATACTCTGCGTTCTCTCATAACTTTGCGCCACCAGAAAACCGCTGATGACAAAAAAAATGAATACCGATAAATACCCGAAGGAGAGGGTACCAGTCCATTTGAACAATGGCTCAGAAGGAAGTTGATTGGTGAAATTGTAGGAATGCGACAACGCCACGGCAGACGCTGCCATCAGTCTGATCAGATTCAGATTGTTTTCTCGTCCGTCAATCAAGTCAGCAAATTTCATGGTGTTCTCGTGCCCGGTTTCCTGGCATGCGATGGGCTTTCAGGCTAGCAGGCCACCTTGTTCAAGTGCTTGCAGCGAGTCCTTGCCAATAGGGTAAGTTTCCTTTTGTGTTCCCTGCTGTGCCCGACCGCTCAGGCTTCGCGGCAAGACAAGTTGACCCGCATGTTGTCGGCGACAATAGGAACTTTGCGAGATGCATGTCAAGCGCTTGCCTTGAAGCGATCAGCGTAGCCTCACTGGCTGCAGATAAAGGCTGAAACTCTTTTGCCCCCGAAAGGTATCGATAAGCGCTTACCAGACACTTGCAGCATCTCAACTTGCCAGAGGAAATCGGCATTCGATCAATGGACCAGTGGAAATAGTCAAGAAATTCCTTTTTTATAAGATGGCGATTGGGCGGGTCGCGTCCGGTCGAACCTGCCTGTGGTTTGGACTGTGGTTTTGCGCTGCATCGGCGATGGCTGCCAGTGCCGTCGGCCAGGGCAGCGTGGACATCGCCAGCTACGACGCGAACACCCAAGTGCTGTTGTTGAGTGGCTGGGCCGCGCCTGAGTCACCGCAGGTTTACACCTCGAACATTGTTGTGACTGTAGGCAATCAGCAGATCTACCGTGGCAGGTTTCTGCGGTCGATACGACCCGACGTTGTGAGTGCCAGGCAGCGGTCTGACTGGTTGTGGTCCGGCTGGCGGGTGGAAATCAACACCCCGACTCTGGCCCCTGGAACACACAATGTGCGGGTTGAATTGTTGTTGACCAATGGGGAGACTTTTGCCATTGCCAACAGCCCATCAGTCCATGCCATTGACATCCCGCCCAAGAGTTTGCCTTCGATCAAGTCGCGGTTGTTGCTGGCAATCGCACTGCTGCTGCCAGCGATGGCGCTTTTCTTTCCGGGCGCGGTGCAACGCTGGACCAAACAACGCTGGCCTGCGGCAACGGTTTTTTTCGCCACAATCGTCCTGTCATTTCTGTTGTTGGTCGCCTCTGGCTTCACCGGTTCGTCGGTGCGCCACGCCCTGCATGACTCACCGGTCTTGGCCCACGACGCCATTGCGTGGCTAGGGCAGGCCAGGTTCATCCGCATGGACGAATGGAACATTCTGACGCAAATGGCCATTGGGCAAGTCAATGCGTCGCTGCATTTCCCCTTGCTCAACCGCAACGTTGGTCTTGACGGCAACAACATGCTGCTGATCGGCATGACCGGTGTTCCGGTGTCTCATGTGTCGGCGTTAGCCAAGCCGGCTACTTGGGGGTTCTGGCTGTTTGATTTGCGTGGTGCCCTGGCCTGGCATTGGTGGTTTCCGTTTTTTGCCTGTTTTCTCGCCCTGTGGGCTGTTTTGATCCGCTTTTTGAAGGTCGATTGGCGAATCGCCTCGATGCTTGCGGTCACCTTGCCCGCGTCGCCCTACTCGGTGGTGTTTTCCGGGCATCCGGCCTATGCAGTCTTTTTCCCGCTGCTGAGCCTGTGGCTGCTCGACAGGATTTTCAGCATCAATCGGCCGTCTGTGGCGGCCGCTTTGGGTGCCATGCTCGGGTTGTCACTGGCCGGGTTTGTCCTGGTCTTATACCCGCCTTGGCAAATTACCCTGCTGTACCTGCTGGTGCCGTTGGGGGTAGGCCATTTTGTCTCACGCAGACCAGCATTTTTGTTTGGCAAGGCGCAATTCATCGCGATTTTGCTGGCACTGGCGATTGCCCTGGGGTTGATAGGCAGTTGGCTGATCGACACCAAAGAGGTGCTGCAGACGGTGGCTGCCACGGTGTATCCCGGACAAAGGGCGACCTCGGTCGGCGGCGACATCGACCCCTGGTTTGCCATCAAAGGGCTGCTTAGCCCGATCACCATGTACCAGGAAACACCGTTCATGAATGCCAGCGATGCTGGTTCATTCATGTGGCTCTGGCTGCCGCTGGTAGCCGCCTGCGGACTGGTTTGCTGGAATGATCGCAAACTGCATCTGGTTCCTGTGCTGATCGTCGGGTTTCTTGGGCTGACCCTGGGCTATATTTACCTCGGTTTTTCTATCCCGGTGGCGCAATACTCACTGTGGGGACGGGTCACCTCATACCGGCTGGACCTGGCGCTCGGATTGGCCCAGTTGTTCTTGCTGGCCTGGCTGATCTCAGTCAAAGCGTCTGTTTTTGGTCACGCACTGACCGCTGCGGCATCGCGACTGGCGATCGGGGTCGGCCTGGCCTGTGCAGGCTTGTCGGTCTGGCTATTTGGCCTGTTGCCGGTGCCGATTGCCAACATTTTCACCCCCGGCTATGTGTTGCTGGCCAGTGCCGTGTTGGGCATTGTCAGCTACCTGGTGATGGCGCAGCGCCCGGTGTTGGCTGCTGGCATTTATTGCGTCTGGATGCTCGGTACTTCAATGCCATTCAACCCCATTGATCTGGCACCGAGTCAGGTGCGACTGGAACCCGCCTTGAAGTCGGCATTGCAGGCACCGGGTTCGCCCGGTGGCATTCGCTTGGCGGTGCTTGACATGCATCGGTGGCGGATGAACCTGGTGGCCGCTGGCGAACCGGTCGTCAACGCGGTGCTTTACTACCCACAGGAAACACTGTGGAAGAGCCTGGACCCGGATGGCAAATTCAAGACCCTGTACAACCGCTACCAGAATCTTGAATTTTCCACCGCAGAACTGCCCGGCATTGATGGCTTCCAAATTGATGCACTCCAGTTGGACCTGGTCAACGTGACCATCGACCCACGACACTTTGACTTCCGTAAACTCGGTGCCACGCATTTGCTGACGTCGCCGCGTACGGCTTCCCTGCTGATGGGTAACAGCAGTCTGCGGCATTTCGCCAGCGATGGCAAATGGGTGTTATTGAAAGTCGCTGCATGAGTTTGACATCCAGCCAGTCCGCGCCGCTTGTGGCCACTGCCAACGCCTCAACGCCCACATCTGATGCTGATGCATTTGAGGCAACCTTTGTCATCATTCCAGCCCTCAACCCGTCGCCGACCCTGCTGACCCTGCTGGCGGAGCTGCGCCAGCAGGGCTTTTGCAAAATTTTGCTGGTCGACGATGGCTCAGCCGACGCGTTTGGGGCCATCTTCCGAGCTGCCGAGCAGGCCGGTGCCAGCGTAATTCGGCATCCGGTCAATCTTGGCAAAGGCGAGGCGCTCAAGACAGCGTTTCGTAGCGCCTTTGCCCTCGGGGCGGCCGCCGTGGTGACGGTCGATGCCGACGGGCAGCACTCGGCGGCAGATGCGGCTCGCATTGCCCGGCGCGTGCGGCAAGAAACTTCACCGGTTTGCGTGCTCGGTGTGCGCACTTTTGCGGCAGAAGTGCCGTTGCGCAGCAAATTTGGCAACCTTCTGACACGGCAGGTCTTCCAGGCCTTTTCATCACTGCGCGTCTCTGACACCCAGACCGGTCTGCGCGGGTTTTCAGGTGACCTGCTGTTGCGACTGTGTCAAGTGTCAGGCCATCGATACGAATTCGAGATGCAAATGCTGCTTTGGCTGGCGCGCTCGAAGTTACCTATCGTCGAAGTGCCGATTGACACCATCTACATTGACGACAATGCCAGCTCGCATTTTCGTCCGGTGGTCGATTCACTGAAAATTTACTGGGTACTGTTCAGAGATTTGTTTATCGCGTTGTCTTCGTTCGGCATCGACATTGCCTTGTTCTCGCTGTGCCAGGCTTTGACCGGGGACATATTGTTGAGCACCTATGCGTCGAGATCAATCTCTGGCGCTTATAACTTTATTGGCAACAGAATCTTTGTCTTTAAAACCATTGGCAATTTGCGCATGCGCCGCGAATTGATTCAGTACATTTTGCTGGCGCTGACTCTGGCAACGGCTTCAGGCGGTCTGGTTCAAGTCTTGCAGCACGCAACAGCCTGGAACGTCACCTTGTGCAAAATCCTGATCGACTTGACGCTGTATGGGGTATCTTTTCTGGTGCGAAGGTTGATGATCTTCAAACCTGACAAAAAAACTGCCTGACCATCGTCTGGCAAACAGGATCAAGACACATGAATATGGTCCGGGGGCAAGCCAGCGGCGTGCCGGTCCAGCGCCTTGCGGAAAGCCAACTCCAGATTTCGGGTGAAACGTTCGGTATCAAACAAGGCTGTGGTCAGCCGGTTTGTCTCGAGCCTTTGTTTCAGATCAGCCAGAGGTTGTGGCTGCATCGCCAGTTTGACCGCCATCGCTTCAAAGTCCTGGTGATTGCTGGTGATCAGTTCGGGCAGGTCAATGGTGGTCAATAAGCTGGCTGCCACACGGCTGGCATAACTTTGGCCGGCACAGGTCAGCACTGGCAAGCCCGCCCACAGGGCGTCGCTGGCGGTGGTGTGCGCGTTGTAGGGAAAGGTGTCCAGAAACAGATCCGCCAGACGGTACCGTGCCAGGTGATCTGCCAGCGAAGGCAGGCGCCTGGCAAAAATCAAACGGTCCGGGTCGACACCCCTTAGCTGCGCCTCCTTTTTCAGATTCTCAATGCCCAGCGCATGTTGGCTGAACAACCACATCACGCTGTCTGGCACCAGTGCCAACACACGCATCCAGACATCAAACACCGGTGGCGTGATCTTGTACAGATTGTTGGAACAGCAGTAGACGAAGCCGTGCTGGGGCAGTTGAAAGTCCTGTCGCGAGAAACTGGCGCTTGAAATTCCTTTTTCCACGTCATTGGGTTGAAAACAGTCGGGCAAATAGATGATCTTCTCGGCATAGAAATCTCTTGATTCGGGCGGTATGACCTGATCATCAGCAACAATGTAATCCCACTGAGCAGACCCGAGTGATCCCGCATAACCCAAAAAATTGATTTGGACAGGTGCGCATCTTTTTAAAAAAACACCGGGCTTGCAGGCATCGGTAAAACCGGACAGGTCCACTGCAATATCAATATTCAAATCATGTGACAGGGCAACGATATCATCATCGGAAAATTCATCAATATACAATAATTTGCTAAATGATTTGGCGACATTTTTTTGATAATCGCCTGCAATCTTTTTCGCGAATGAAAAAGCAATCAATTCGAATTGATCTTGATCGTGGTTCTGAAATACACCGTTCATCAGATGCATGACAGGGTGATCGTGAAAATTAGGCGAGTAATAGCCAATGCGTATTTTTTTCTTCTGTATAAATGCCTTTTCAGGCGATCTCTTTCTGTCCTGACCTGGCTTGACAATGTTATTGAGCCAGATTTCTGCACATTTTTGATGCAACAGTGGCTCGTCGAAAATACTCAAGTTGGCCCATGGCTGGATGACCTCATCGTTGTTTGCCAGTTTCAATCGGATGGCATCAAGGTTTTCTGTGTAATTGCTCCAGTCGCAGCTTGAGTTTTTGGCATGCAGCAACTGCCCCAAAAGGTGTTCCAGGTCAGGCTTTGCCTTGTAGGCCAGCTCAAACTCCGCAATGGACTCTTTGTAATGTTTGAATTGCGCCAGAATGGCAGCACGCTTTGCGTGAGCCTCGGCTAGCAGCGGGTTCAGTTTGATCGCGTAGCCCAGGTCTGCAAAGGCGGCGTTCGGGTCGCCAAGTTCGGCAAAACAAATACCCCGGTTCAAATAGTTGGCCGCAACATCCGGCTTGAGCTCAATGGCCCGGTTAAAACTGGCCAGCGCAATTCTGGGCTTTTTCAGGGCAATCAGCGCATTGCCCCGGTTGGCGTAAGCATCGGCAAGATCGGGGGCCAGTTGAATCGCCTGGTTGTAGCTGTTGACAGCGGCCTGCTGTTCCCCGAGCGCGCGATAGGCGTTTGCCTGGTTGTAGTGGGCAGCGACCAGGTTCGGGTCCAGCGCAATGGCGCGCTTGTAGTTTTCAATCGCCGCCAGGTGGTCCTTTTGGTCGTTGCAGGCGACACCCCTTGCCATATACGCATCAGCGAAATTGGGCTGCAACCGGATGGCCGCATCGTAATGCGCCAATGCCGCCTGCAAGTCTCCTTGTGCCCGGCAAGACAGGCCCAAGTTGAGCAAGGCCAGGGCATTGGAATTCGACTTTTTTGGTTGCTGCGATGGGTCAACCAGGCGATTTTCAGTTTGACTTTTCATGAATCGGTGTGTGGCAATGGAACTGACGGCACCCGTCTGGGCAGTTCGCCGCGCATCGGCGGCAAACCCTGCAGTTTACAATCATCGGCTACTTAGACCAACCCCGCACAGGAATGAACCAACCCTATTCGCACGACCCGGCGTATCTGTCAGGGCTGAAAAAAATTGAACAGCAGATCCAGCAGAACCAACTGCAGGAAGCCGCGCTGGGTTTAACCAAACTGTCGAGAAACAACACCAAAGATCCGCGCCTTTTTTTGTTGGGCTCGCTGTTGGCCAGCGCTTCCGGCAACGCTGACGGAACCTTGTCGGCCGCACGGCGGGCCAGCGAACTGGCACCGCAATGGCATCCTGCAACGATTTATCTGGCCGGCGTTCTGGCTGACCAGGGACAAGCCGAAGAAGCAGTCGAAACGGCCGAGTTGGCGCTCCAGCAGGCCGCTGAAGGGGGCAATGTTTCTGTCAAAGAGTTGTCCGCTCTGGCGCAGCGGGCTGCTGC
>DAOSLL010000171.1:0-7256 GCA_035368905.1 Rhodoferax sp. | reverse complement strand
AGTTCCGGCGTTGACCGCTTGCTGAGCCGGAGAGTTCAAGCCTTTTTGGTCTCCAGCCGTTGATGCATATGCGCTGGAAGCTTCCAAATTAATAGCGAATGTGGTTTGTTGTGTGCCTTGCACAAACCATTCCTGGCGCGCCGCCTCCGGCATCACGGGTCGGTTGGCGCTGGCCCCGCTGACGGCAAACTGCACGGCGGTGCGAATCACGCCAGGCGGCGGCCGGGGAGGGTGGCTGGGCGTCTGGCGGTGCAGATAGTTCATCAGTGCCGCCCAGATTGGCGCAGCACCGGTGGTGCCGCTGACATCCCACATCGGCGCGCCGCTGGCATTGCCAACCCAGACCCCGACCGTGTAACGCTGCGAATAGCCCAGCGCCCAGTTGTCGCGCATGTCCTTGCTGGTGCCGGTCTTGACCGCCGTCCAGAAGCGTGTTGCCAGCACACTGTCCATGCCAAAGGTGCGGGCACGGGCCAGCGGGTCAGACAGGATGTCGCTGACGATGAAGGCAGCACGCGCATCGATCACCTGGCGCAAGGTCGCTGGCTTTTGCCGGGCCGACGGTGTGGCCACCGAGGTAGCCTGGGCTGGCGGGGCACTGCGGTCGTCAGGCCAGCTCAGGCTGATCGGGCCATGAAGCCCGCCGTTGGCCAGGCTGCGGTAGGCGTTGGTCAGGTTCAGCAGCGACACCTCGGCACTGCCGAGCGCCAGGCTGTAGCCGTAGTAGCCACCGCTCTCTGGCAATGGCAAGCCGAGCTTGACCAGTTGCTGGTGAAACGCGTCGGGCGACACCATCACCAGCGTGCGCACCGCCGGTACATTGAGCGATGCACCCAAAGCGGTGCGCACCGAAACCCAGCCCTTGAACTGGCGGTCGTAGTTTTGTGGAATGTACAGGCCGCCACTGGTCTGAATCTGCGTGCTGGAGTCTTCCAGTAGCGACGCCGCAGTCAGGCGACCTTCGGCAATCGCCTGTGCATACAAAAAGGGCTTCAGGGTGGATCCGGGCTGGCGCAGCGCGGTAACCGCATCGACATCGCCTGCGCGACTGAGCTCGCCCGACGAGCCAACCCAGGCCAGTACCTCGCCACTGGCGTTGTCGAGCACCAGCAGGGCAGCGTCTTCCACATGGCGACCATCGAGTTCACGCAAGTGCTGCTGCAGGGTCTGCACGGCAAACCGCTGCAAGGGCGCAAGCAGGGTGGTGCGGATTTCGGTCGCAGCGCGGGCGCCCGCAGTTGGCTTGCTGGCAGCGGCTGAATTGGTACGCCGATCCGGTCGGGTTGCCTGCGTGGCGAGCACTTGGCGCGCCAGATGCGGCGCCAGCCCGGCACTGGGCGCGAAATCGCGCCGCTGCAGGGCGGCAGTGGTGAAAAAAGCCAGGGCATCACAACGCCCGGCTGCGTCGCTGCTGGCCGCGTTGGCACCGGCTGACGCTGTGCTGGCAGGTGCGACCGAACCTGGTTTCGCTGCGCCTGGCTTGGCTGCGCTGGCACCGGCTGACGTTGCGCTGGCGGATGCGACCGAACCTGGCTTTGCTGCGGCTGGTTTGGCCGCATTGGCAAGCGCCATGCTGGCCAGCACCGCGCAGGCGCGTTGGGCCACCTGCGCCGGTTTGGCATTGGGCGCGCGCACCAGCGCAGCGGCGACAGCAGCTTCGCGCGCATCAAGGCCATGTGCGGCTTTGCCAAACAGCGTCTGGCTTAGCGCATCAATGCCGACCAATTCACCACGAAACGACACCAGGTTCAGGTAGGCCTCCAGAATCTGGTCTTTGCGCCAACTGCGCTCAAGCCATTGGGCGGACACGGTTTGCGAGACTTTCTGAAGCACGCTGCGCCCGCCGGCACTGCGCTTGAGGTCATCGTCGAGCAAACCTGCAAGCTGCATGGTGATGGTCGAGGCGCCGCGGGTTCTGGTGTTCCACAAATTGGCCCAGGCGGCGGCTGACACCGCCTGCCAATCAACCCCGCTGTGCTCGAAAAAACGTTTGTCCTCGCTGAGCACCATGGCGGTGCGCAGGGCCGGCGAGACATCGGCCAATGCCACCCACTGGCCCCGGCGCACCGAGGCATCGGTGCGCAGGCGGTGTAGCTCTTCGCCGTGCCGGTCAAGGATTCGGGTGTCAGACGGCTGCCAGCTCGCCTTTACCTCATCAAAAGTGGCTCCAGCCCATACAGAGTGTGCGCTGACAGCTATCAAAAATAAAGTAAATCCAGCCTTCACCCGGCGCATTTGCCGAGTCAGTGCGGTGATCACCAACAGCGCTGCCGCCATACCTGACAAAAAGGTACAAAATAGGCCTCTAGCCCTTATACAGCATGCGCTGCAAGCTATCCAAATGAAAGCAAAAATGAGGATTCTCAAAGCAAGGCAGCCGCGTTGCCGACAAGGTTGGTGCCCAACCGGCCCGGACCTTGCTTGGGTGTCAGTCAGCCGCTGCCAGCTCTTTCACCACCACCGCTACCGACCCGGCATCGGGCAGGTGTGACAAGGCACCCACCAGTTCGTCGCGTACCTGCGCCAGCAGGGCCTCGAACCGCGCATCAGACAGCTTCAGTTCGCTGGCAATTGCCTGAACCTTGGCGCGCTCGGCGTCACTCAGGTGACCATCGGCATAAGCCGTCATCAGGCACATCAGCACCACGGTATCAGCCAGCGCTGCCGGGCAGCCAGCCAGCTCGCCCAACTCAAACTGACCCGGGTCGGGGTTGCCCAGCAGCGCTGCCGTGGTGGGCATGTCGGGTTGTCGCGAGGCCTCGTAAAACTGGCCGATCAAGGCCGCTTCGGCGGGTTGAATGCCTTCAACGGCGGCTACTGACAACATGGCTCTGGTGAGTGCAATGACTTGGGCGCTGCTCAAGTTCTGATCCTGGACGGGGGGCATGGTGGTCTCCTGATTGGGGGGAAAGGTTTGAAAAATGTGATGATGAAACAATCGGTTCAAACGGCATCTGGTCGCCAGAACTGCCGCTGCCAGCCGTGGCTACAGACTTGCATCATGCGCGCGCAGCTTTGCCATGAAGGTTAACGGGCCAGCGCACGCCTGCGGGCACTTTGCAGGTTGCTCTGGATGTCGGCCATGGCCATGTCGCGAAAGCGTTTGGGCAGCATGGTGCGCCGGGACGTCTCGGACACCGCCAGCAGTTCCATGAACTCGATCATGTCGCGCTCTTGTGGCGGCATGAAATCTTGTGCGGCCTGCTGCAGCACTTCGGCATCAAGCGCCCTGGCCTGGTTGCGCGCCGACTCGACCGCCAGCAGCGCCAGCGCTTCCAGGTCGGCGTTCGAATAACCCGTCAGCGTTTCGCACAGGGTCAGCAATTCGGCCGTGCTGGCGACGCAAGTTTCTGCATATCTTGATAGCACGGCAAGCAATACCTGTGAGCGCTCCAGGGCAGTTTCGCAATAAAAAAACGGAATTTTGCGGTCCAGTCGGCCGGGGCGTTTGATGTCGGTGTCGAGCTTGTCGGGACGATTGGTCATCATGACAAACAGCACCTGACCACGGTTTTCGGTCTCGGCCATGAACTCTTTCAGGCGCGCAATGATGCGCGAGCTGGTGCCGTCGTCGCCACCTTCGCCACCGCCATTGCCAAAGCTGCGGTCGCCTTCGTCAATGATCACCGCAATCGGCCCCATCGCCTTGACGGTGGCCAGCACCCGCTCCAGGTTCGCCTCGGTCGAGCCAACCCATTTGGACCGGAAGTTTTTCAGCGCCACACCTGAGAGCCCGGCTTCCTTTAAAAACGCCTTGATGACAAAGGTTTTGCCCGAGCCCATTGGCCCTACCGCCAACAAACCCATCGGGGTCAGGGTGGTATTGCCTTCTTTCAGGTTCTTGGCAATCGCCAGCAACTCTGCCTTGATGTTTTCGTGGCCACCGACGCTGGCCAGGCCATGTTTGGGTTCGATGAACTCGATCAGTCCGGCGCATTCTTTCTCGATCATCTCGCGCTTGCGGGTGTGGATGACTTTCAACACCTCGGCATTGGCATCGCCCACCGGCAGCGACTTGCCGGGTTCGATCAACTTGTTGATTTCAGACGGGGTCATGCCGGCCGTGATGGCTGCCAGCGTGCTGGCGCGCTGCTCGGCCTCTGGTGTGCCTTGCAGCAATTGCAAAATCAGCTCGCGACGCTGGCCCTCGCTCAGGCCATGGCCGTCCGAACTGGCCATGATGCTGGCCAACTGCACCGTGCGCAAGCCGCCGGTGCGCTCGGAAAACAGCGTGACCTGCTGTTCGTTCAACTTGGGGGCAAAAAATGCAATCACCCGCTTGCGCTGCGCCAGGTCGGGCATCGGGATTTCGATCGCCGACACCTTGGGGTTGGACAACAGGCCGGGGTTGATGGCACCGAGTGACTCGGTGATCAAGATGGTGATGTTGTCGCCCTGGGTCAGGCTGGCATCAAGCGACCAGCGGTGAAACGCCAGGTAGGTCTGGCGGTCTTGCTGCGCCATGAAGCTCGGTTCACCGGCGGGCAACAGCGCATCGGCATAAGGCACGATGACAGCGGTGCTTTGTTCGCTGCGCATCTGGGCTTCAAGCACGTGCAGCGATTGCAGCAAGCTGGGCTCGAGCCCGCTGTCTTGCGACAGGGCTGCCAGCGCCACATTGGGCTTGCCGCTCAGGTGCCGGATGCCGCGCTCCAGGCTGACCTCGACCACCCGCTTCTTGGTGTCCTTGAAAAGTTCCTCGACCAGAAACGACTGCAGGCCATGCAGCTTGCCTGAGACCAGAAAGTTGTCGAACACGTTGCGGTACAGCACAAAGGTGGAGGCTTCACCGGCGAGGTATTTCTGCCGCAGGGTTTCGGCCCAGCGGGGCAGGTCGGCGCGTGGGGGTGCCGTTGCAGCCATGGTTGAACCGCAGCTAGAGGGTTTTGGCCGGTGCCGACTGGGCGGCGGCGGCACGGGCCTGTTTCATGGCTTCGAGTTGCGCCTTGGCGGTGACACTGCCACTGCTTTGGCGCAGTTTGTTCAGCCGCACGTCCAGGTCAGACTCGCGCAGTTCCGACCCCAGGCTGGCTTGTGCCACCTGGCCCTTGATGTGGTCGCGCACCGCACCGAGCGCCTGCACTTCGGCATCGACCGACAGGCCATCGAGCTGGCCCTGAATTTTCAGGCGGGCCTGGGCGCTGTGCATTTGTGCCAGCATGCGGTCTTTTTCGGCCTTGAGTTTGTCAATTTCAGTTTTGACCTGGGTCAGCGAGTCTTTGGCGTTGTCGGCATCTGCCGTGGCCTGCGTGGCATCGGCACGCAGCTCGGTGATGGCCACATCAAGCGCGTTTTTCTTCTGGATCAGCACCACCGCCAGGTCGTCCTGGCTGGTGGCCAGGGCCGTTTCCAGGTCGGCCGCAACACTGGCCAGATCGCGCTCATGCGATTGCAGCCGGGCCGTGATGTCTTGGCGGCGGGCGATGATGGCACCGGTGGCGGCTTTGAGCTGGGTGTATTTTTCAATCATCGAGGCAATCGCGTTCTGGTAGGCGATGTCCGGATGCTCTTTTTCGATGTCCGAGACCCAAAGGGAAATGAAGCCGGTCCAGAGGTTGGACAGACGGGCGAAGATTGCGTTGTTGGCCATGGGGGTTCTCCTGGGTGACGAGGGCTGGGGTTTAAAAAAAGATCGTCAGGTTTTGACGCTGCCAGCAGCCGGGCGGGCGGCTTGAAGCGGTGCCCTGCTTGCAGCGCTGGCCGTTCTGGATGGCTCAAGGTCAAAACTGTCGGGGGTGTCGAATTCGGCGGCAACTTCTTCGGCAATGCGCAGGCGCGACAGCGATTCTTCGAGCTTGCTGCCCATCTCGGTCGAGTAGGGCGAGGTGATGACGAGCTGATAGACCTCTTCCATCTTGTCAGGCAGCGAGATCAGCGTGGCCTCCAGCGCGCTGCGGCGCACCGCCAGGCGACGCGAGCGCTGCATGGTTTCGGTGTATTCGGCCAGCGCGGCGCGCAACTGGCGGGCCTCGTCTTCCGGCAGGTTTTGTCGTGCCAGTTGGGCCTGCAAGGAGGCGATGCGTTTGGCTGCCACATCTTCGCTGGCGTGGTCCTTGCGTTGTTTGAGTGACAGGTTGACGGCACACAGGCCGAGGTAGTCGAGTGTCATGTCTTCAAGTTTGTCAACATCTTCCAGGCTCAGCGAGGTGCGATGTTCCTGCACGGTCTGCCTTAGCGCCTGGACCCGCTCCAGCATCTGCCAGTAGGTGGCGAGCGCCTGGCCGTCGCCACGCTGGTTGATTTCGCTGATCAGTTGCCTGGCGCGCAGCGCACGTGACTGCATCCGTTGTTCGCGGTCAACCGAGGCCCGAAACGAAGGCAGGCTGGGAATCATCAGCGCTGCGAGCACCTCGCAGCCCAGTGCCATCACCGCAACCAGGAGCAAACCCGACCAGCCCAGCGGGATCGAGGCAAAAATGCCAACCACCCCGGCTGCCAGCAGGGCCACCCGGTTCATTGGGTGCTTCAAGAAGGCACCCAGATAAGACGGCTTTGGTGCCACGTTATTTGGCAAACTTGGCCCAGATGCGGGCGATGTCTTGCTGGTCCTGCTCGGACAGGATCGGAATCGGTGACGAGCGGCTGAGCGCCGCCGGGGTTGGCACCACCGCCGGGTTGGATTTGACGGCATCACTCATGAACTCACCGGCCTTCAGGTTGGCATTGGCATAACCAACTGTGTTGGAGATTTTGGCGATCACCTGCGGGCGCAGGATGTAGTCAATGAACAGATGCGCTTCACGCTTGTTCTTCGCGTTGGCGGGCACTGCCATGGCATCAATGGCCAGCAAGCCACCATCGGCCGGTACCCGGTATTCCACCGTGCCGCGCGATTTGGCCTGGGCCTGCACCGCATCGCCCGAAAAGCCAATCGCCACGCAGACCTTGCCGCTGGCCAGCGAATCAACAAACTGGTCAGTTGGGATGACCTTGACCACACCGCTCAGGCGATCAAGCACCCTGGCCGCTGCGGCACCGGAATTTTTGCCATCCCACTTGGCGACGCCACCGGCCATGGCTGCCAGCGGCACCACGTCGCTGGCCGAGTCCACCACGCCCACCCCGCAGGACTGAAAGCGCCGGGCGATGTCGGGGTCAAACACGCTGGTGAGTGAATCCATGACGTGTCCGGGGAAGGCTTTGGCGGTCAACCTGGGGTTCCAGGCAATGCCGACCGTGTACCACATGTAGGGCAGGCTGTAGGCACCGTCCTTGTCCCAGGCGCGCAGGGTGGCATCGACGCGCGGGTCGATGTT
>DAOSLL010000170.1:0-7267 GCA_035368905.1 Rhodoferax sp. | reverse complement strand
ATGACCCCCATCAACTTCTCAGGTGATGTTCGCTCAGGCAGGGGGCCGATTTCGCAAAGCGAAGCGGGTATGAGGCCCTCTGTCTGAGCGCATGTGCCTCGCCTGAGCTGCCAGCACATCGCCCCATCAACAACGGACTGCTACTTACCCCTGCACGACCCGCTGCGTCTGCACGCCAAGCCCTTGCACGCCCAGGCGCATGGTTTGCCCGGCGCGCAAAAAAACTGGCGGCTTTTGGCCCATGCCAACGCCGGGCGGCGTGCCGGTTGAAATCACGTCCCCGGTTTGCAAACTCATGAACTGGCTCAGGTAACTGATCAAAAACGGCACCTGATACACCATGGTGCCGGTGCTGCCGTTCTGATAACGCTTGCCATCGACTTCAAGCCAGAGCGCAAGCGCCTGCGGATCAGGCACCTCATCGGCCGTCACCAGCCAGGGACCAAGCGGCGCGAACGTATCGCAGCCCTTGCCCTTGTCCCAGGTACCGCTGCGGTTGAGCTGGTAGTCGCGCTCGGAAACATCGTTCATCACACAATAGCCCGCCACATGGCTCATCGCGTCGGCCTGCGCGATGTAGCGCCCGCCCTGCCCGATCACCACTGCCAGTTCCACTTCCCAGTCGGTCTTGAGTGAACCGCGCGGAATCTGGACGGCATCATCGGGCCCCATCAGCGCACTGGTCCATTTGCCAAACACCACCGGCTCGGGAGGTACCGACACGCCCGACTCAGCCGCATGGTCGGCATAGTTCAGTCCGATGCAGATGATTTTGCCGACCTGGCTGACGCAGGCGCCCAAGCGCAAATCCTGCTGCGCCAGACCAGCCACCAGCGGCAAAGATGCCAGGTCGAGCGCGCGCAAGCGCGCCAGACTCTGCGGCAACAATACCTCGCCAGCCACATCAGCCACCACCCCACTCAAGTCCCGCACCCGCCCCAACTCATCGAGCACCCCAGGCTTTTCCTGGCCCAAGGGCCCATAACGCAGTAATTTCATCCACCACTCCTCAATTGGCACCAAGCCAAAACAATAACGCCCACTGGCACAAGCCAGCGGGCGCTTCAAAATATATAGCTGGCAGCGCTTATTCCATAAGGGCTACTGGCAAAAAATCACACCAAGGACTTCTGGTAGTTGGCGATGCCTTCCATGATCTCCTGTTTGGCGGCCTCAGGCCCTTCCCAGCCCAGAATCTTGACCCACTTGCCGTCTTCGAGGTCTTTGTAGTGCTCAAAAAAGTGGGCAATGGTCTTGAGGCGGGTCGGGCTCAGGTCTTCCGGCTTGTTCCAGCGCGAATAGAGCGACAAAATCTTTGGAATTGGCACCGCCAGCACTTTGCCATCGATACCGGCTTCGTCTTCCATCTTCAAAATGCCGATGGCGCGGCACGTGACCACCACACCGGGAATCAAGGGCATGGGTGTCACCACCAGCACATCGACCGGGTCGCCGTCACCACTGATGGTGTGGGGTACATAACCATAATTGGTCGGGTAATGCATGGCCGTGCTCATGAAACGGTCAACAAAAATGGCATGGGTATCGTGGTCAACCTCGTATTTCACCGGATCGGCGTTCATCGGAATTTCGATGATCACGTTGAACATTTCAGGGGCATTGGCACCGGGGGTGACGTTATCTAAAGACATGGTGAAACTTGGTAGTGAGTGAATTCGGCAACACCGAGGATTAACCCTGATTTTGCTTACTCACCACTTGCGCAACGGAAAAAACCGCTGTTTTAGCGTTAAAGTGCAACCGTTGGCCAATCACCACCGCCGTCCGTCACCCAGGCGGCCTTTGACGAGGAAGCAACGCAGCGGTGGTGCCAATTGTTTTGCACCACAACCCGGCGAAACAACACTTCAGGAGCTTCATCACATGACAAGCAACTCAGCAGCGCTAATACTCGCGCTCATCTGCGGCTTGATTGCCGTAGGCTACGGTTTTTGGGCCCGAAGTTGGATTCTCGCCCAAGACGCTGGCAACCCGCGCATGCAGGAAATCGCCGCCGCCATTCAAACCGGTGCTGCCGCCTACCTGGCGCGTCAGTACAAAAGCATCGCCATGGTCGGCGTAGTGCTGACCATTTTGATTGCCGTCTTTCTGGACAGTTTGAGTGCGATTGGCTTTGTGGTGGGTGCCGTTCTGTCGGGTGCTTGTGGCTTTATCGGCATGAATGTCTCGGTGCGCGCCAACGTGCGCACTGCCCAGGCCGCCACCAAAGGCATTGGACCGGCCCTTGACGTGGCCTTTCGTGGCGGTGCCATCACCGGCATGCTGGTGGTGGGGCTTGGGTTATTGGGTGTCACCGGCTTTTACTGGTTTTTGGTGCCAGACGGTGCAACCACAGCGGCCAAACTGAACCCGCTGATTGGTTTCGCCTTTGGCTCATCGCTGATCTCGATCTTTGCCCGTCTTGGCGGCGGTATTTTCACCAAGGGTGCCGATGTCGGCGCTGACCTGGTCGGCAAGGTGGAGGCCGGTATTCCCGAAGACGACCCGCGCAACCCGGCGGTGATTGCCGACAACGTCGGTGACAACGTGGGTGATTGCGCCGGCATGGCCGCTGACTTGTTTGAAACCTACGCCGTGACGCTGATTGCCACCATGGTGCTCGGTGCGCTGATGGTCACCGGCGCTGGCACCAATGCGGTGGTTTATCCGCTGGCTTTGGGTGCGGTGTCGATTGTGGCCTCCATCATTGGCTGCTTTTTCGTCAAGGCCAGTCCGGGCATGACCAATGTGATGCCAGCCCTGTACAAGGGCCTGGCGGTGGCGGGCGTGTTGTCGCTGGTGGCTTTTTACTTTGTCACGCAGAATTTGTTCCCGACACCCCTGACCCTGGCCGACGGCCATGTCATCAGCGCGGGTAGCCTGTTTGCATCCTGCGCGGTTGGCCTCATATTGACGGCTGCCCTGGTCTGGATCACCGAGTACTACACCGGCACCCAGTACAAACCGGTGCAGCACATCGCCGAAGCCTCGACCACCGGCCACGGCACCAACATCATCGCCGGCCTGGGGGTGTCGATGCGCTCTACCGCCTGGCCAGTGATGTTTGTCTGCCTGGCCATCTACACCGCCTATGCCATGGCCGGTCTCTACGGCATTGCAATTGCGGCAACTTCGATGCTCAGCATGGCCGGTATTGTGGTGGCGCTGGACGCTTATGGCCCGATCACCGATAACGCTGGCGGCATTGCCGAAATGTCGGAAATGCCCAAGAGCGTGCGTGACATCACCGACCCGCTGGACGCGGTGGGCAACACCACCAAAGCCGTCACCAAAGGCTATGCAATTGGCTCAGCCGGGTTAGCCGCCCTGGTGCTGTTTGCCGATTACACCCACAAGCTCGAGGGCCTGGGCGCGCACATTACCTTTGATTTGAGCAACCCCAAGGTCATCATTGGCCTGTTCATTGGCGGCATGATTCCTTACCTGTTTGGCGCCATGGCGATGGAAGCGGTGGGCCGCGCGGCGGGCAGCGTGGTGGTTGAAGTGCGCCGCCAGTTCCGCGAAATCAAGGGCATCATGGACGGCTCCGGCAAGCCTGAGTACGACACCGCAGTGGACATGCTGACCACCGCCGCTATCAAAGAAATGATGATTCCCTCGCTGCTGCCTGTGGTGGTGCCAATTTTGGTCGGCCTGATACTTGGTCCGGAGGCACTTGGTGGTCTGCTGATGGGCACCATCGTGACTGGCCTGTTTGTCGCCATTTCCATGTGCACCGGAGGCGGTGCCTGGGACAACGCCAAAAAGTACATCGAAGACGACAACTTTGGCGGCAAGGGTTCTGAAGCACACAAGGCCGCAGTGACAGGTGACACCGTTGGCGACCCCTACAAGGACACCGCCGGTCCGGCCATCAACCCGCTGATCAAGATCATCAACATCGTCGCACTGTTGATCGTGCCGGTCATGATGAAACTGCATGCCGGCTGATCATTGACCCGATCTACCGCGTCAAAAGCCCGCTGCAGCGGGCTTTTTTTGTGGCAGTTGCCTGACCAGGGCGCGGGGTTGATTGTCTATCCCCGACGGTACTCCCGGCAGGGTTTGCCACCCAATGGCAAGGTCGCCATGACGCGCCAGGGCCGCTGCGGCGCACCTTGATTGTTTCGAGTTGATCTGGCTTCCCTGACCGTGGCTCGGGCTTGCCCGAATGAACTGACAAGCTCTCTTGAGGTCCGCCAAACGTGCCAGAATCACGGCGAAGCATGACGTTCTTCCATTCACCCCCCCAGAACCCATAGCACCGCGCATGACCGAACGAGACACGCACCGTGTGATACCGCTGCAAGACCAGCGCAATGCTGCACTGGCAGCACCGGCGGCCGCATTTGCGCCAGACTCAAGACTGACGGCCGACGGGCTGCTGGCAGACCAGCGCGGCCGACCCTTGCGCGACCTGCGCATCAGCGTCACCGACCGTTGCAACTTTCGTTGCAACTACTGCATGCCCAAGGCGATTTTTGACAAGGACTACGCCTACCTGCCGCACTCGGCGCTGCTGACGTTTGAGGAAATCACCCGCCTGTCGAGCCATTTTGTTGCCCACGGCGTGCAGAAAATCCGCTTGACCGGTGGTGAGCCGCTGCTACGCAAGAGCCTGGAAAGACTGGTCGAGCAGCTCGCCGCCCTGCGTTCGCCACAAGGTGTGCCACTGGATTTGACGCTAACCACCAACGGTGCACTGCTGGCACGCAAGGCCAAAGCGCTCAAAGCTGCCGGGCTGCAGCGGGTTACGGTCAGCCTCGACAGTCTCGACGACGGGCTGTTTCGCAGCATGAACGATGTCGACTTTCCGGTGGCCGACGTGCTGGCGGGTATCGATGCCGCGCAGGCAGCGGGTCTGGGCCCGATCAAGATCAACATGGTGGTCAAGCGCGGCACCAACGAGCAGCAAATCTTGCCGATGGCGCGGCATTTCAGGGGCAGCGGCATGGTGCTGCGCTTCATAGAGTACATGGATGTCGGTGCCACCAATGGCTGGCGCATGAACCAGGTGCTGCCCTCTGCCGAGGTGGTGCAACGCATCCGCGCCGAACTGTCACTGGTACCGCTTGCACCAGGCCAGCCCGGTGAAACCGCCCAGCGCTGGGGCTATGCCGATGCCAGCGGTCAGCACGACCGGGCAGCCGGCGAGATCGGCGTCATCAGCAGCGTCACGCAAGCCTTTTGTGGTGACTGCAACCGCGCCCGCCTCAGCACCGAGGGGCAGCTTTATTTGTGCCTGTTTGCCGGGCAGGGTTACGACCTGCGCAGCCTGTTGCGCGGCAATGCCCCGGACGCCGACCTGGCCAGCGCCATCGCTCACATCTGGCAGGGCCGCACTGACCGTTACTCTGAGCTGCGCAGCGCCTTGGGGCCAGACACCAGCGCAGCGGTCAAACGGGTTGAAATGAGTTTCATCGGGGGATGAATTGATCGCTGCCAAAGACATCACCGCGCTGATTCTGGCAGGTGGCCGCGGCTCGCGCATGGGCGGGCTGGACAAGGGTCTGCAAACCTTCAACGGCATGCCGCTGGCGCTGCACACCCTGACCCGGCTGCAAAGCGGCTCCGGGGTTGGCAGCATCATGATCAACGCCAACCGGAATCTGTCGGCTTATAAGTCCTTTGGCGTGCCGGTCTGGCCCGATGGCCTGGCCGATTACGCCGGGCCACTGGCTGGCTTTTTGACCGGGCTGGCGCACTGCGAGACCCCGTATTTGCTGACTGTGCCGTGCGACACCCCGCTGCTGCCACTGGATTTGGCCAGCCGACTGGCAGCGGCGCTGGACAACGCCAATGCCGAACTGGCCATGGCTGCAGCACCTGAGCCTGGCCGCAACAGTCAACTGCTGTTGCGCGTTCAACCGGTGTTTTGCCTGCTGCGCGCGGCCTTGCGGACAAGCCTGGCGCAGTTTACCCAGCTTGGCGGACGCAAGGTCGATGCCTGGACCGCCCGTCACCATACCGCTGTGGCGGCTTTTGACCAGCCGGGCGACCACCCGCAGGCCTTTTTCAACGCCAACACCCTGGCTCAACTACGGCAAATCGAGGGTTGCACACCATGAAAACAATGGCGCACATTGCTGCCGAGCTGGCTGGCTATGACCCGCAGGCGATGAGCGCAGACGCGGTCAATGCCTTTTTGGCCAGGCTGGTAGTGCCCGTCAAACAGATTGAAATCGTTGACATCTTCAACGCACTGGGCCGTGTGCTGGCGGTTGACATCGTCTCGCCCATCAACGTGCCACCGCATGACAATTCGGCGATGGACGGCTACGCCTTCGATGGCGCCCAACTTAGCCCCGGCCAGCCTCTGTTGCTCAAGGTGATTGGCACCGCGCTGGCGGGACAGGCCTGGCGCGGGCCGGTGGCGGCTGGCGAATGCGTGAAGATCATGACCGGCGCCGTCATGCCAGCCGGGCTCAACACCGTGGTGCCACAGGAACTGGTCAGCCACAACGCCGTGGCTGATCCCGCTGCAACCGGCAATTTGGCGACCATCCGCATTGCGCCGGGCCTGCTGCAGCCTGGTGACAACCGCCGTTTTAAGGGCGAAGACCTGCAGCAAGGTCGCTCAGCGCTACGAAAGGGTGAGCTGCTAACGCCCGCTGCTATTGGGCTGGTGGCCAGTTTGGGTATGAAAACTGTGCCGGTGCTGGCGCGCCTGAAGGTTGCCTATTTTTCAACCGGCGACGAAATCCTGAGCCTGGGCGAGGCCCCGCGTGAAGGGACGGTGTATGACAGCAACCGCTACACCATCTTCGGTCTGCTGACCCGGCTGGGCTGTGAAGTGATCGACTTCGGCGCGGTGCCGGACAAACCAGTGCTGCTTGAAGCCGCGTTCTTGCAAGCCGCCGCGCAAGCTGACGTGATCATCACCAGCGGCGGTGTCAGCGCTGGTGAGGCCGACCACACCCGCTTGATGATGAAAAAGCTCGGTGACGTGGCTTTCTGGCGTGTCGCCATGCGCCCTGGCCGACCCATGGCCGTGGGTCAGATTTTTCAGGACAAATTGGCCTCCAGACCTTCTGGAACAAGCGCTAACAGCTATGTTACCAATAGCGTTTCAAGTGCTCCGGCAATTTTGTTTGGGCTGCCGGGCAACCCGGTAGCGGTGATGGTGACCTTTCTCGCCTTTGTCCGCCCTGCCCTGTTGCGCATGATGGGCTGCACCAAAGCCGCGCCGCCCCTGCTCAAAGCCCGCAGCAGCGAACCCATTCGCAAGAATCCCGGTCGCACAGAGTACCAGCGTGGCATTGTCAGC
>DAOSLL010000169.1:0-7290 GCA_035368905.1 Rhodoferax sp. | reverse complement strand
TGGGTTTTGAGCGGTCGGGGAAATGGACTCAACGGGCAGGCAAGTGTGCATCAACCCTGCATGTTAGCCAAGCCTCGATAGAAATCGCTCGAAAGCAGTTGTCGCCAGTGTCAGACATTTCTCATAAATAACTAAGATTTGAGGAGAGCAAATTCAGATTTGGATGATTTACATCTATTGCGCGCTTCTGTAAAGTAGCCAGTGCTGCTGTGGGGAAACAGATCAATTTCCCTGGCGATCCCGGTTCGGGTCGCTTGTTCGTGCAGCATTCAGGAGTTAACCATGTCACTGGTCAGTCAATCCAGTCAACTCGCAGTCAACTTGCAGTCATACCGCTTACAGCCCTGTGGATTGCCTGCGCCCCCCCCCCGCTGTTGCCCAGAAAAAGAAGCTTGAAATCACCATGAATTTCCAGACCGAAGAGGGCTTCGGCTTTTTCAATCCAGTCAAGAAAGGTGCCGAAGATGCTGCCGCGATGGCCGGTGCACATGTCGACTTCCAGTCTGCCGGTGGTAGTCTGGATCGCTACAAGTCGCTGGTGGGAAGGCCTTGTCGGCCAAGCCTGATGGTGTTGCGCTCACCATCATTGAGGACCAGGCCTACCGTGACGAGGTTTGCGCGCTGGTCAAGGCCGGCATACCCGTCATTGCCTATAAGGTGGACGATTCCAAAGGTGCCAAGGGAAGCTGCTCAGATTCTTGTGGGGAATCGCCTTGATGACTTTGCCGAGTCTATTGAGTAAATCAGTGAAAAGATGGTTGTTCACGCCTATGTCCATTCAGGAGGTCGTTATGAAGAAATGGTTTGCCATCGTGGCATTTGCAGTGTTGGGATTTGGCGCTACTAGCGCCGTTCTTGCCAACGAGTTTGAAGACCTGCGCACCGAAATGACCGCTGCGCGCGAGTCCCTGGTGACCCTGGTTGTCAACAAAGACAAACGCGGTGCCGACCAGCAAAAGCTGGTCAAGGAAACCGCCGACAAGGTCAGCGCCCACCTCGCCAAGATGAAAGCCCCAGCCGGCAAGGAAGCGCAATTCAAGGAATTGAGCGAAATCTGGGCTGCCTTCAAGAAGACCCGCGAGACTGAACTGGTGCCCGCCGTTCTGGCCGGTAAGGACGACGATGCCAAAAAACTGGTCAACGGCATCCAGAAAGAGCGCTACACCAAGTGCCAGCAATTGGTTGGCGAGTTGGGCGGCTGATTTCCGTGATCCACAGGCGCACTCAGGGCCGTGAGGCAATGGGTTGTATTGCATGAAACTTTTTGATTTGAAGATTGGCGCGCGCGTCGCTCTGGCCTTCAGTGTGGTGCTGCTGACCATCGTGCTGCTGGTGGTGGCAGTGCAGGTGGGCTTGTTCCGCAGTGCCGCCAACTCGCAAGCCATGGGCGACGGTGTGCGCGTGCAGGCGCAAGCTACCGAAATGCACTTGCTGGCCAAGGACAATGCGATTGCCAGCATGGTGATCCTGGTGTCCTCTAGCGCAGACCTGCAAACCAAACTCACCAAGGAAATAGCCGAACGCGATGCTCACATTGCCAAGGACATGGACGATCTGGCGAAGGCGCTGGCGGGCTCGGAGGAAGACAGTGCCCTTCTGGTCGAGGTGCGTAAACGCCACAAGAACTATGTGGCTGGCGTACAGCGCATCGTCGGCATGGTCAAGGCGGGTAAACAAGCGGAAGCAGCCTTTGCCGCCGACGAAGAGATGATTCCCATGCTGGCACCCTTTATGACCAGTCTGGAAAAGCTCAATGCGAGGCAGGTTTCCAATGTGCAGGACAAGGGGGCCGCAAACAGCAGCCTGATCGCTGGCACGCGCATGATTGCCAGCATAGCTGGCGCGCTGGCGGTAGTGTTGGCGGTGGCGGCCGGTTTGCTGCTGGTGCGCAGCATCATTCGGCCGTTGCGCCATGCGGTGGATTTTGCCGAGGCCGTGTCGCAAGGCGATTTGACGCAAAAGGTGGACACCACCGGCAATGACGAAATTGCCGTGTTGATGCGCGCCCTGGACCATATGCAAAACAATCTGTCGGCGGTGGTGCAAAAGGTGCGCCAGGGCTCTGACAGTGTGGCCTCGGCCAGCGCTGAAATTGCCTCGGGCAATATGGACTTGTCCAACCGCACCGAAGCGCAGGCCGGGGCGCTGGAGCGTACCGATGCCTCCATGGCCGAACTTGGCGAGGCCGTCAAACAAAATGCCGAAAGCACACGCCAGGCGAATCAGTTGGCGCTGCAGGCCAGCAGCGTGGCTGTCAAGGGTGGCGAGGTGGTGGGCCAGGTGGTGCAAACCATGCAAGGCATCAATGCCTCATCGCGCAAGATTGCCGACATCATCCAGGTGATCGACGGGATTGCTTTTCAAACCAATATCCTGGCGCTGAATGCCGCAGTGGAGGCAGCACGCGCCGGCGAGCAGGGGCGCGGCTTTGCCGTGGTGGCAAGCGAGGTGCGGTCGCTGGCCGGACGCTCCGCCGCAGCGGCGCGGGAGATCAAGGCCCTGATTACCGCCAGCGTCGAGCGAGTGGAGCACGGCTCGGTCCTGGTCGACCATGCCGGTGTCACGATGACCGAAGTGGTGAACTCCATCAAGCGCGTGACCGACCTGATGGGAGAAATCAGCACCGCCAATAATGAGCAAAGCACCGATGTCTCCCAGGTTGCCGAGGTGGTGATGCAGATGGATATGAGCACCCAGCAAAATGCAGCCCTGGTCGAGCAAATGGCGGCGGCCGCTGGTAGCCTGCGCTCGCAGGCCCAGGATCTGGTGCAGACCGTGGCGGTGTTCAAACTGTAGTGGCAGCGCCGGGCAATGCACCATGAGTGCGGTCTACTTGCCGTCAGGAACGGCGCGGGGAGCCTGCTGCATGGCCGCCTCCACTTGCTGTTTGATCTGTTGTTGTACTTGCTGCGACCGCTGCTGCGGGGTCTGCGCACCGCTGGCTGGCAACTGTTTCTTTGCCAGCAGGGTGGGTCAACATTCAATCGGCGCGAACAGTTTATCAAGAGAATGCTAAAAACCTGTTGACACTTTTGGAAGCCCCTGTAGTTCGGCTCATGGAGCGCCATTCAATTCACGGTGCATGGATCTATCAACGTTGCTGCAACCATGATGGAACGCCATGGCAACAACGTGTTGCTTCATCTTGCTGAACAGGACACCGGGATTGGCATGGCAGCGAAAATTTTGGAACAAATTTTCATGCTTTTCGCTCAAGCTGAGGTTCCAATTGCCCGTAAACATGGCAGTGCAGGGCTTGGCCTCGCTATCTGCCGTCGGCTGGTGGAACTGATCGGTGGACGATTCCATGTCAAAAGCCGGGAAGGGGCAGGGCGCATGTCTCATCGTCTGCAAACCTTTCAGGTGGTCGACCTGGCGCAATTCGTTCAACCGCAATCGGATTTGCCGCCGACTGCATGGGATGGGCTCGCCCTGAGGATATTCCTTGTCGAAGATAATGCCATTTATAACCGGTGCGCCATGGCTTTGCTAGGTAGGTTGGGACATCAGCCAGGGCAAATTTGTTCTTTCGCCAAGTCGTTGATTTACCGTCATTCCCGCGCAGACGGGAATCTAGTGCAGTCTGGATTCCGGCCTGCGCGGGAATGACGAAGATGCCATAAGAACAAATTTGTCCTGGGACAGCAGCTTACGACGGCAGAGCAAGCACGGTAGCGGATGACGGGCTGTCAGTGCACCAATGTGATCTGTCGTTGATGGATATTCAGATACCGGAGATGTTGGGAGAAGAGGCGTTGCGCATCAATCGTGTCAAAGATAAGGTAACAGGTTGCCAGGTGTCGGCAATTGCCCTGACTGCTTTTATCTCGAAGGAGGATCGGTGGGAATACCTGGACCAGGATTTCGACGGGTGCCTGTCAAAACCGCTAGAGACAAGGCGTTGGCGGAGAGGTGCGGCGGGCGGTGGTCACTCGAAAGGAATAACCCATGGAGCCAGGTAAAGAAAGAATACTGATCGTTGATGACGATGTGACCAATATCATGCTGCTGAAGGCAGCCCTCTGGCACGAGTATGACATTGACACTGCCACTGGTGGCCAAGAGGCCATCAGCCGAGTCCAGGAACATCCCCCTGAACTTATCCTTCTGGATGTGATGATGCCTGACTTGAGCGGGTTTGATGTGTGCAGCATTATCAAGTCCAGTGAAAAACTGGCCCACATCCCGATCATCTTTCTCACCGGCATGGACACCTTGGACGGCGAAATTCGGGGGCTGGAAGCAGGAGGCATTGATTACCTGACGAAACCGGTCAACATCGAGTTGGTTAAGTTACGAGTTCGGAACCATCTGGAGCTCAATCGACGCAGTGAAATCATACGGCAGCAGCGTGACCTGCTGGAAGTCAGGAAACAGGAGCTGGAAGCCACCCTGGCGCGGATGAAGCGGTTGGAAGGGATTATTCATATCTGCATGCGATGCAAGAAGATAAGGGATGACGGGGATTCATGGCGCCAGTTGGAACAGTATATTTCCGAGCACACCGATGCCTTGTTCAGTCATGGTCTGTGTCCAAGTTGTTGTCAAGATGAGATGAAGCTGGACAGTGCCAAGTCCTCCCCGCTATTCAGGCGGTTTCTTGGCTAGCCGCAGTATTGACAACGCCCTGGCCAAGTCGAACCATTCCTCCATCACAGTTTCATGCGCTGGTAGTTTTTGAGCTGCTTGCGCACCTCTGGCAAATCTTCCTTCTTGACATACTTGGTATTGCTGTTGCCTTGGCGGGTGAAGTTGCCCTGGCAGTAGCGTGCGTGCTTGACGGACGAGTCGGGCTTGCAGTACCAGCCTGGGGAGCCGCAAACGTTGCACTGAGTCGAGAGACTGCCCGGGCGCAAGTCGCCCAGCGCTGCGAGGTCAAGCTTGACCTTTTATCGGACAGGGGTTTCAGCGCCGAACCGGCCACGAAAGGCCGTAAATCGAGGGCCGTCCCATGGTGCGATACTGAGCCTTGTGGGATTGAAATGCCGATTTTCTCCAACGCAGCTTGGAGTTGCGGTACTTGGAGCGCTGGTTTGACCACATCCCGCAGTGGCCAGCGGTTCTAGGGGTGATCGACTTGCCGCTGTCATGATCCATTTCTGCTGCCGTATCCAAAGAGACATTCATGCACCTAAAGCACTCGGGTATTCGCCCGTTCAAACAAGTTGACGTATTCACCGCCACCCCCTACCTCGGCAACCCACTGGCCGTGGTGCTGGACGGCACTGGCCTGTCAGATGCCGAGATGCAGCGCTTTGCGGCATGGACCAATCTGAGTGAAACCACCTTCGTGCTGCGGCCCACACCCGAGGCCGCCGCAGCCGGTGCGGACTACCAGGTTCGCATCTTCACCACCGCCTACGAAATGCCGTTTGCCGGCCACCCGACGCTGGGCACTTGCCACGCGTGGCTGGAAGCAGGCGGCGTACCCAAAGACCCGGCGCGCATTGTGCAGCAATGCAAGGTGGGTCTGGTGGCCATGGCGCGTCAAGGCCAGCGCCTGGCGTTTGCAGCACCGCCCCTGCAGCGCAACGCCCCGAGCGACGCGCTGTGGAACGCATTGCCTGCGGCGCTGGGCCTTGCGCCCGCGCAGCTACGCGCCGCACAGCACCAGATCAATGGCCCGCACCACTTTGGCGTGTTGCTGGACAGTGCAGAATCGGTGTTGGCGGTTCAGCCCAACCTGGCCCAACTGCAGGCGCTGATGGCTGCGTACGGTTTTAGCGGGCTGGGCGTGGCCGCTCGCCACGATACTGCAGCGCAAGTGCGACTGATAGGCCGCTCCAACCGCGAGGCACGTGCTTTTGGCGCACGCACCACAAACGCGGCAGCGGCAGCGCCAGACCTGGAAGTGCGCTTCTTCTTCGACCGGGGCCATGGTGTGGGCGAAGACCCCATCACCGGCAGTTTTAACGCCAGCCTGGCGCAGTGGCTGATCGCCGACGGCCACGCTCCGCCCAGTTATGTGGTCGCCCAAGGCACCTGCATCGGCCGAGAGGGCCGCGTGCACATCACGCAAGACGCAGCGGGCCAAGTCTGGGTTGGCGGTGATGTGGTGACCTGTGTAGATGGAACAGTGTCGCTGTGACCTGCCCACAATGCACGCTGCCACACTTGAACCATCGAAGTGACCAACTTCACCTTCCGGCGCTGGTTGAGACCTCATTCAAGCCTCACTCTGTCATCGCATTGCTGAATTCAACGCGGCTTTAATGTCAGCATCAGCCCATTTCTTTGTGTTCGAGATTCCTCCAGATGACAATGAAAATTGCGCCAATGAAACAAGCTGAGCATTCAAAGGCGAGCAATAAAGTGCAGTGGATTTGATTTGGATGCGCCAGAGCGAATCACGCAGTCTTGTGCTGTCACTGGCACTGCTGGCCGCTACCGCAAGGTCGAGCATGACCACCAGTCGGCAACCCGCAGCGGTGGCAATGCCATGCACCCTGGCAATCACCGGCACTGGTAACTGCTGAATGCGCAACATCAATTTGGCAGATTGCTTGAACAAGGTCTGGTACTGGTCGTGTGATGCCCTGGCACGCATATCATGGCCAGCGCGAAACGCCTTGCCAGCGGCGGCGATGACGACAACGAGCTCGCTATCGTGTGGTGCCAGCTTGTCGAGCTCAAGCTGCAGCGCTCATCTGCGCTTCGGCTTCCACAATCCCGCTCAAGCCATCTTTGATGCCGGGGTTGTGTTGGTGGTACTGCTCTGCGCTGATGTACTCGGTGATCTTGCTGGGGTTCTTGCCCATCAAGACATCTTCGATCAAGGAAACAGCCAGGGCTTTGTTTGCAGTAGTCTTGTCGATGTCCGTGATCTCAGTTGCTCCGTCGACCTGGCTCCTTCCGCTGGCCGTTTTTTCGGCCAATGGAGCGGTGGCGTCCCAGTGCTCTACGGCTTGACCGGCCTTCATCCGGTAAATGTCGATGGTTACGATCTTTGGAGCACCAAAGGCTTGGGCATTGTTACATGAGTTGTGCAGCACGACAAACTCGCCGTCTCGAAGGATGCGATGGTTGGTGTAGGTGATACCCATCTTCTTGAGTGTCAGCGAGAACCCAATCAAGGCGTCCCGTCCAATGGGTACAAACGGATTGTGCTGAATGATGTCCGCTGCGATGTACTTGCGGACACCTTCTTCGCTGTAGTCCCTGAAGAGAGCCAAGAATGCGTTGTTGGCTGCATCCTTCATTTTCTTGGTTTCCATCGCTTGTTCCTTAGGTTGGGTGGTAAGCGGGTGGGCAAGTCACCTTGCGGGACGCTGAGATTTTCAAGACCATCGT